>CAXGTB010000062.1:0-7479 GCA_964012565.1 uncultured euryarchaeote
AATGGAGAATGCAGGGAGTAAGCCCCTTTCTGTTACCTTTCGGTGACTGCATTCAACTTAGCATCCTACCTGTCCCTGTGCGTGCAACATTAACGGGACTGTTTGGACTTGCTCCAGCGGGGTTGCTCGTCTCATCGACAATATGGCAATCTCGTCCTTCCGGATTCATCGTACACACCACTTATCGTTCGTTTCTGCACCATTGACCGACCCATTTCTGTGTCTCGACTTGTGTCGACCGCCTGCACTATGGAGAGGGGACTTTCCTCAGACTCGAAGTCTGTCAGCAGTCCTCCTGCATCCTCCATGCAGCGCTGAAGCCAATCACATTTCAAACCATTGACGGTTCAAACGAATTCACTCTCTTCAAAATCGTCCTCATCCATCTTCCTTCCAGACATTACCAAATAGCCAAGTAAACCAATCATCAAGAAGGTAATTATTGCAAATCCTGTTAACATAGGTCCACTCGCTCCATCTAAACCTTCAATTACGAAAGTAGAATCTTCAGGTTCGACTTGAACAGGGTTTGTTCTTTCAAAGATTCCTCCAGGGGATGAAACTTCAATCCAAGCAGTGCCATCATAATCAGGCACCCATTTCACCTCAAATGTGACGCTAGATAATGCAGGAACTTCAATATTAACGATTTCAATTTGACGACGTCGATCTCCATCCTCTACAACCTCTACTCTGACACTAGTCAATCCATCTGCTTGTCCGTTATTGTGTACAGTTATGTTAACAAAAATAGGTTGACCGACCTTCGGGAATTCTTCAGGAACTAGTATGTCCTCAGAACCGATATGAATTTCTGCATCCCTGCTTGCAAGCTGTAAAACCGCCAGAGGTGAATTACGGCTATTGAACAATGATTGTATTGGTTGACCTGCTAAGTCATGTCCTTCAATCCACACCCAAAGGTCCCATGAATTCTTCCTACTTACTTCGGGTATGATAGCATCAACATCAAGGGTTGCTGCTAATGGGATTGATGAGCCTGCTCCAGTACCTGCAATCAAATCCATAGATACATTTCCACCTAATAATGCCAATTCTGGAAGTGTCATGCCTTGAGGAATAATTAGCCATTCCATCTTCATCGAATCTAGGTCCAGACCTTCTGTCTCATTTACCATAAATTCGAATGTAAGATCCTTCCAATCTCTCTCTTTGATACTACTATCTGGTCTAGGCGAAATCAGTTCCATTACTTTTGGCTGGTTACCATCAACTACAATCCATGCAACAATTTGGGTTGAATCTGTCCGATCGATTGCTCCAATCGGTAAGTTATACAAATCCAAAGTTATTGAATAAATGCCTGTATTATTTGGAGCAACTAACTGAATGTTTGCTATTCCATTATCTGAAAGACCAAATTGAGTGTTGTCGTCAACCATTGCAGAAAGGTCGACCATTGTATCAACATGTTGACCTCCTTTTGTCCAAATAACCTCGGCAGATAAATTACTTATTTCTCCAGGAGCAACAAATGGTGATGAATCTAAGAATTCTATACTATTGAGATCAATCTCCATCTCGCTTGAATAACGCCAATTTGAGTCTAATTCAACACGATTAGATTGACCAGAATCGTCGGCAGCCGTTATTCTTATGCTCCTTTCCATAGAGGAGTCAGGATTGAAATCCCAAGCGAATGATATTACTACCTCGAGAGTAAACATTTCACTGAAGTGATTAGTTCCCCCGACTATTGTGCAACTCTCAACTACAATCGAGGGGTTAGATGAAAGGCATCCAGAGATAGAATTCCATTCAATTATCAAATTCTCGTTTGAATTTGATGAAAGATCGATTGATACAGTCTCAATATCACCATAACCATTCGAATCAATTATTGGAATGTGCATGGCGTAATTTTGCCCTGGATGCAACCAATCATCAGAATGTAACCAACCCAGACCACTGTTTTGGATTACAGGAGAACCATCTGGACCGAAACTAATTATGAATAGAGGAGATTCTTCTGACCCGGAATCTTCCATCGGATGTCCCGCAGGGTCGAACACTTCTAGCCAACCAGACATTATGTCTCCAATGTCAGCTTGAGATACATCGATTACTGTTGTGTATGTTCCTTGGACCCCATTTAGATTTGCAGGATAATCCAAATGAATAGATTCCTGGCCATTCCAAGAATTTTCAACATGCAATATAGCATGGCGAGGCAACAAGGGCCTATCACCAATCTCAAACTGCAGTTCCAATGGATAATCGTTGCTGCGATGATCCAATGGTGCAACATTGCTAGAAATTAGAACAGGGGATGTCTCATCGATGAGGAATGTCGCATTTTTGGGAACATTCCAACTTACATCTTGGCCGTGTAGACTGCTAACGCTAATTTGTAAGTCGACCTTAGAAGAAAGTGGATTAGGGGTAAACATCAATGTTGCAACACCATCAGTTAGCGATTGGGTTGAATCTGAAAGTAGTCCATCGACATACAAAGCCACATTAAATGAAGACGAACGTGGATTAGAATCTAAATCCTCAAACTCTAATTCCACTTCTACAATCCCTGGATTTGAAGGATCAAAGTATAGTGCATCCCAAGTTGATTCTGCACCATTCATGAACGACAGGTGCCAATCGACAACTTCCACATCTTGCTCAATACCCATAGACCAACCAGCACCAAGTCTAATCTGATTTGGAGAAGATGCTGGTCCATTCATGTCGATTGAACTCGAGACGGTCAAAGCTTCTTCATCTGGCCAAATTGAAGAAATTTGAATCCTATGATAAAATTCAACTTTTGAACCATCAAATGAATGAGAAAAATCACCAGCAATGATTCCTTGATCAGCATTGCATGAATCTGTTATTATTGAACAACTCAAAGAACGTGTCCACTGATTTCCCCCGAGTGTGAAAACGGAAGACCACTGCTCATTGTTGAAGTGTTGTTCAGCATTGCTAACTCCGATATTCGATAACTCAAACGAACTATTGAATTCATACCAATCATTTCCAGCAACTAAAGTATCTGTTTGATTACTCATCATTATTCCAGTTGGAAGAGGAGAACCTAGAGTTTGAATCCCATAGTCCCAAATCGTTAGACTACCAGGATTAGTCATAACTATCGGAACTGGAATTGTCTTAACGCCACCAACAGATTGTATAGTGGAGAGTTGAGAATTTATTGCGTCAATAATTGGTAATGCAGATTCTTCTTCGATATGTACGTCATATCTGTATGGAATTGAAAGACCAGATACTAATATTTCTCCACCAGAAATTGACGAAACTGAGATTTCGATTTTATGTGCATCTAAATCTTCAACAATATTGAAATCTGGTGTACGGGAATTCATCTGAGTAATCAAATCCTGCATTTGTGAATCGCTCAAAGTTAAGCTTGCGGAATTAGAAATGAATCCTAGTGATTCTGTAAAAACCTCAAACCCATCTACAGAAAAAGTGACCTCAACGCCATCAACAGGCGGACCTATTGCTGTGAATGATAGCATTGTATTTGCTTTAGACTCATATGATGGATCAGCCAAACCTCCCCTCATCGGGAAAAATAATTCGCAAATATCCGAGCCTCCCGAAGGTATAGACAATTCATATGACATTTTACCGTTGGAAAATGTGTCTTGAATACCCCAAGGTCCGATATTTGGATTTGAGAAAGACCACTCAGAAACCCCATCTAAGCCAACATCAATTCTTGCGTTAAGAGGTGATGATTGTCTGTGCAAGTCCACGTGAACTAAATCCATTGAGTAAGAACCAGTTCCATTCCAACGTAAATTTAGAAGGTTGCTGGGTTGATTTAACATTAATTTGCCATTTAGTGGAACCATTTTCCAGTTAGAGGAGCAAGAAGATATTTCGCTAAAACAGGCTTCAAAATTCCCACTACCAGTACCTAACCAAGACATTTCAAGAGCACTAAATGGATGAACTAATCTCCATTGAGGAGAACTTAGAATACCATTTCCGGAAACTTGACCATTGCTATTTGATGAGAAGCCTGTCCATGAAGATGTTGTTGAGCTGAAAGATTCAATTATCCCTCCACCCAACTTTATTGCGTGGATAATTGGCGATTCAGATGTTGTTTCCATTTGAATTTTCAACTGGACTAACGGATACTTTTCTGTATCAATAATCGACAAATCAGCACTCAAATCTTGCACATCGATGAAACCAGGAATTGCACTACCATTTGTTGCATCGATTAAACTCCACTTCATCATTGAACTCTGTGGTATGGTTGCATCAATTGCCAACAATCCATGTTGCATTTCCATTATTCCACCAGCACTAGGACCAAAGGGTTGACTCGTCCAATTTGCCGTCCCGGTGCCTGTATTGGTTCTTGGCTCAATAGTGACATCATCTACATTCCAACCAGTGTATGTAACTGAACCATCAGTGGAGCCAAGTCCAAATCTTACTTGGAATGCTGAATTGCCAGCGACGTAATTACTAATGTCATAACTAGCCTGAGTGTATGAATTATCATTGGTACTTCCATAAGGATTGGAATAGACATTTGTCCACCCTCCACTAGTTGTTTTTACTGCGACATATGCTCTGTCATATGACGAAGATTCAACCCCAAGTCGTTTCCACATTTTAAGATCCCAAGTACCACTGCATGATGAACAATCTACTATTGGTGAAGTTGCCCAGTAGGTACGGCTCATGCCATTAGGATAATTTCCGTTATAGGTATAGATCGCAGATGAACCTGAGTGAACTCCATTGGTCGAGCCAAGTGTAGAATCATATCCATGCGCCCAACCTCCTCCTGAATCAAGTGTCCAACCTTGTACACCTCCTTCGAAGGTCCACTCATGAGACATTGGAAGGATCCTTAATCCAGTAAGATTGTAGTCTACACCATCCATTGAATCCCCACTACTCCAATCACTTTTTTCATCTAAAGTTACTACATCATCGATGGGCCATGATTTTTCGAAAACCTTCACATCAAAATCAGTGATAATATCCCCATCTGGCACCTCGATTGAAAATTGGTCAGAAATACCATCAGGACCGAGACTAACAGTAACATCCACACTCCGATTTGGAGTTGCATCGACCATCGGTAAACAGGACATAGCACAGAACATGGACACAATAAATAGTGCCAAATTCTGCTTCGCCATGCCTATGGCATGAACTCTAAGCACTTCAGACATTCGCCTTCACATTGCTTATTGACTTCTGACTCTTGGACAAAGCATGGCAGATGTTGAAGCCTTGAAGAAACAAGCAGGAATTGAGGCTTGTAAATTTGTCAAATCTGGAATGAAAGTAGGCTTAGGAACCGGTTCAACGGTCAAGCATACCGTGATTGAACTGGGGAGAAGAATTTCAGAAGAGGGATTAGAAATCGTTGGAGTCCCCACCAGCCTTGCGACAGAGAAACTCGCAACTGAAGTTGGAATACAATTGGTAGAACTATCCGACATAGATGGTTTGGATGTAGTCATAGATGGAGCGGATGAATATGATCAAAATTTTCAACTTATCAAAGGTGGAGGTGCTGCTTTATTGAGAGAAAAAATAGTCGCCCAGGAAAGCGCTGCGATGGTAGTAGTTGCTGATGATAGAAAAAGAGTCGAAACTCTTGGAGCATTTCCTCTTCCAATTGAAGTCACTCCTTTTTCGCATGAAGCAACTGTAAGAGCCCTGAGTCGTTTACTAGACTGCAGGGTTAACATTAGAATGGCAGGAAATGGCCCAGTAATTACAGATAATGGGAATATGATTGCAGATGCTCATACTGGGCCCAAAATTAGTAATCCAATCATGACAGAGTCTGATATTTTACAAATTGCAGGAGTTGTCCAAGTAGGATTATTCAACAATATGTGCGATGCTGTTGTATTAGCAGGCGGAGATGGTATTCAGACATTTGTTAATTCCAACGGAAGGTTGTAAATCGGTAATTTTGGCGGGCCTGACGGGGTTCGAACCCGCGGCCGATGGATTAAGAGTCCATCGCTCTACCTGACTAAGCTACAGGCCCACACCGTCCTCCGGCATTTCGTATTTAATTTAATCCGAATCTACTAGGAATTTCAATAATCTTACAATCTATTTTGAGATAGTTGTACCACAGTCTCCCCTCAATGCCTTGACTGCTTCACCTGGCTGACAAAGTACGGATTTCCCGTCGATTCTGTTTTCTATAAAGTCGACCATTGAAGCCACTTTTGGCCCCATGGATCCTGCTGGAAATTCACCATTGTCCAAATATATTTTCGCTTGTTTTACTGAAAGTTCTTTATGGATTTCTTCAGATTCTGTACCAAATCCAGTTCGAATTGCATCTATTGCTGTAGAAATGATTAGTGCATCGACATTCATTTCAATCGCTAATTGTGAACTTACTCTATCCTTGTCGATTACTGCTGGAACACCAGTGTAGTGGTTTTCTTTTTTGATAACAGGAATTCCCCCCCCTCCACAGCAAATTACTATCGCATTTTGATTTATCAGTGACCTAATAACATCAATATCTAGAATTCTCAATGGCTCTGGTGATGCAACTACTCTACGTGGACCGTTTACTGTTTCAGCTATATCCCAGTCTTCAGACATCACTTGTTTGTCGCTTAGAATTGGACCTACGGGTTTAGTTGGAAATTTGAATCCAGGGTCATCGGGATTTACTTCGACTCTTGTTAGAATAACAGAGGTTGCTTCAGGGCGATTTCTTCTTCTGAGAATCGATTCAAGATTTATTGATAGTGAGTAGCCGATCATCCCTTGAGTTGCAGCAACCCATTCTTCCATTGCTTGAGATGAATCTAGAGACATCAAATGGCCAACTTGTGGACCATTGCCATGGGTTAGAATAACTCTCCATCCTGCCTCTAGTAAATCAACCACATCGCTCATGACTTTCGCTAATACCAATGCTGTTTTTTCTTCATCATCCCCGGATGGAGAAGAAAGGGCATTACCTCCAATAGCGTATACCAGAGTCCTTGACACGAAATCCAATTTCACACAATCAGGTTTGATGCTTTCCCATTTTGGATTCAAACTAACATATGTTTCTGTACCCAATCAGGGTTGCGAAACCTGTTAGCTCTACTGTTCAATTCTGCGACCAAGTGCTACAGCAACAAATGCTAACAGGGTAGTAATCATTGCAAATCCAGGTAGAATTGCCGGACTCTGGTCAGTATATCCATTACCCCATTCGTGGTATAATTTTACTGTCGGAGTGTCCCATCCATCTCCATAATCAGTGTATACGATTATGACGTCGCCGTGATCTATGTATCCGTTGTTATTTGTATCTGAGTAAGTAAATGCCCAGTTGTTACCTGATGAGTCTGTGGCTTCACCAGATTGCATTTGGGAAAGGTCAAAAGATGCATGTATGGTAAATTCATCTCCACTGTCCTCATCGTATTCTTCAAAACCAATATCAAGTCTGAATTCATCAATGTGGTTCTGGAAATTCATTTCATCTTC
>CAXGTB010000063.1:0-7295 GCA_964012565.1 uncultured euryarchaeote
GGTAGGATTGCTGGAGTGTATACACAATTTGGCCTAGACCCTAGTCCTGCGGATTCTAATGGTGGCCACGGCACGCATGTTGCGTTAACTATTGCTGGTGATGGTAGCGGAGATTCATCTGCAACCGGTATTGCACCAGAATCTTATATCGTTGCGTATGCTTTAGAGCATGACCCAAGTGGGATTTTTGGTAGAATCGGGTCGATTTATGACATGCTAAATCATGCTGAGCAAGAGGGTTCTAGAGTTGCAGTCAATGCTTGGGGATTGAATGGTAATTATGGGGCGTATACTGCAGATTCTCGCTCAGTGGACGTTTTCGTACACGATAATCCCGAATTCTTACCCATATTCTCTGCAGGTGACGACGAGGGGCAAAACGCTTCCAAAGTAATGGCTCCATCGACTGCAAAAAATGTGTTATCAGTTGGAGCATCAACCACAAACCCTGCCGGTTCAGTAGCTAATTTTTCAGCACAAGGTCCTTCACTCGATAGTAGGGTGAAACCCGATTTAGTAGCACCAGGTGTCTCAATTTGTTCAGGTAGGGCTGAGGCAGCATCGGCACCGATTGGTCTAACTTGCGGTACTGGGACACATGCGACTTCTGGTAATCCATTGTACATGTCAATCTCAGGTTCGAGTCAAGCAACAGCAGTTGCAGGTGGATCAGTTTCTCTCATTCGTGAATTCATTAGAGAGGATGTTGGAATCTCATCTCCTTCGGCATCACTGCTCAAAGCAGCATCAATTAACGGTGCAATAGATCTTGGCGCACCAGATATTCCAAATTCGAACGAGGGATGGGGTCAAATCTCAGTATCAAATTCAGTCATGCCGGAGTACAACGGTAATGCATTGTCGACCTTCCATGATAATTCTAGGACTCTTTCAGCGGGTTTCTCAACTCTCTATCAATTTGATATGGATCCGACTTCTGGGATAGATGTAACATTAGTCTGGACAGATGTAGCGGGTAGTGTAAATGCGCCTCAAGGTGAATCAAGATTAGTCAACGATCTTGATTTGAAATTAACAGCACCAGATGGTTCGATCTACAAAGGAAATGTCTTTTCCAACGGGTTTTCAACACCTAATGGGGTACATGACTCGGTTAACAACGTGGAGAGAATAAAAATCGCTCCAAGTTCAGCATTACCTTCTGGAAAGTGGCAATTGACAGTAACTCATGCAGGTGGTTTGGATCAAGCATATGCACTTGTTGTAACCGCTGATGCATCTTTGGACCAAAAAGCGGATTTATTGGCCTTTTCAGGCTCGATTTTCCCATCATCGGAATCTCCATTAGTCAATGATTTGATTACAATCAGAATTTCTTGGTTAAACCAAGGTACTGCTTCTGCAGGACAATTCCGAGTAATTCTTGAAGATCTTACCACTGGTGAAGAATTGTTTAATCAACAAAGGTCTTCTCTTGGTTCAGGAGTAACAGACTCACTTACACTCGAACACATCTTTACCTCTACTGGGGACCACAATATGCGTTTAACTATCGACGCAGATTCTGACGTAGAAGAAATCAATGATGAATCAAATGGAGTTAACAACAACATAGAGGAGATGACAATAACCGTTTCAGCCCTTGGCGTAAGGCTTGTTGCTTTGGATTCAAATGGAAATGAAGATCGAGATATGGTTAATCAAACGCTAGACCCAACAACTGCTGAAGGTTATACATGGCCTGTTATTCTGAAGCATGAAGGTACAGGCCAAGAGTCGGTAAAGTTACAGATTTCACAGGTTCAAACACCAAACCCTATCCGTACTGACTTGTTGCTGCCAACCGAAGATGATTGGTCTCGAAGTTCAGATTTTTCTGGTCCATTTACTCTCTCACCAATGGATCAGGCTGGGGATTCAATTTACTTGAACATAACAATGAATGACGATGATGCTGATTTATCTGGAGATACAGAAAGGTATGCAATGGCTGGAACCTATGTTATGGATGTAACTGCAAAGTACGCCAATAACCCTAGTGTAAAGCACAGTATCAGGTTGCGTTTGGTGGTTGAAGAGGTCAAGGATGTTGAAGTAGCTCCTGCTGGAACTAGTGGATTAGAAGCAGTCCCTGGCGGTAGTACTGCATTTTCAATATCTGTTAGAAATACAGGGAATTCTCCAGCAGTCTTTGAATTAGATTGCTACAGTGAAAATAGATGGCCAGTTGAGTTAGGACAATCAAATTCTTCATCCTATTCTTTCGAACCGCTAGACATATTGGAATATCTTCCAATGCAAGTTAGATTGTATGTGCCTCCAGTTGCAGACGGACTTCCTTCAGCAGGAAGTACTGACTCGGTCACATGTTCAGTTACAAGCGATACAGACGCATCTCTGAACATTAGCGAAACAGTCACACTGACAGTGAAGGCTTTGGAATCATTCGAGACTAATCTGTTAGATGACAATGGTATAGATGTGGGGCCATCGTCCTATGCTCGTGATGTTAATGTTGACACTGGTGAGAGGATTAATCTCACACTGCTGATTGAAAATACAGGAAATGCACTTCTGGATTTGACAGTTAGAGTAAATCCAGAACTTACAACTTGGACAATACAAGTTTCTCATGATTCTAGTTTAGACAATAGAGAGGTTGATTTGGAAATTCAACCCGGTCAGTCAGATCAGGTTATGTTTGAGATACTAGTTTCCCCAGTTGCTGAACGAAATGATCAAAATCGTCTTGTAATCAAAACAAGCCAAGATCCTTCAAATTTCCTAATCAATGAAACAACTCTAGTCGTGAAGGATGAGATTGGTTTGGACATTACTAGTCCTGAAAATGGCGTTATTATTGCTAATCCTAATGGTGAATTTACTTACACCACAATGGTTATTGAAAATACAGGTAATTCACAGGTAAGCGTCGAATGGTCAAATTCACTACCTCTTGATGGTTGGGAGGTAGGATTCGTAGATCCACCAACATACCTTGGTCCTAGAGAATCTACTGAACTTGTTGTTGGAATTAAAACACCAGTTAGTGAACCGGCAACATCAGAGGCTTTCCAACTAGGAGTATTTGCTACTCTAAACAATGGATTTGAGAGTCTTCAAGTGAGTGAGTTTTATCCAGTTCAAGTGTTATCTAGCTCGTATTGTTCGATCGAATATGATGCCGATGTCAGACCATTGTTGGGTGTTGATAGAAACGGTGAATCCTCACAAATACTGACCATTAGAAATATTGGAAACATGCCACTCGATGCTTCAATTGAAACTACTTTAGATGCAGATGATTGGGATGTAGATTTATCGAAGACAGAGTTGGAGGGAATCGCTCCTGGTAGTGATGTTGAGATTGAGATCACGGTTGGTACCAATGATGACACTAACACCGGGATTGAAGAGTTGTCAGTAATTTGTCAAGATACTACTGTTAAATTAGAAATCAGTGTGAAAAATACAAAATCTCAAGGTGGATTATTTGGAATAGTTTCTCCTGCTGTTGGATATTCAATAATCGGAGCGATTCTTTTGGGAGTTGGAGTTATTGCAATTAGAATCAAAAAATCGGCACCTAAGGGCCAATCAGATGAAGGATTAGTAGCGCTTGGAGCCCACTCAATACCAGACGATGGTGGAAGAATGCAAGCGGTTATGGATTCAGTAGTGGGTCAGGAATCCATGGCAAGCGGCGGTGTTTCTGCGGAAGAAATCGCTGATGCTTTAGCACAATCGATACCCACGTTGCCAACACCAGGTGCTCCTGCTGTAGTTCCGCAAGGAAGACCTCCTAGCGCTGTTCCAGCTGGTAGGCCACCTGTAGTAGTTCCTCAAGGAAGACCTCCGGCGCCAGTCCCTCAACCACGATCTCCGGTGGTAAGTGCTCAGCCGCCAACTCCTCCAGTTCCAGCCGGACCTCCACTACCTCCTGGAGGTTTACCGCCAGGTTGGACAATGCAACAATGGCAGTACTATGGTCACAAGTGGCTTGAACAACAAGGCCAACAGTGAAAACGGGTACGCTCTACGCCAAGCCCATGGAGAGTATTGTTTTGTTTGGCCCACCCGGTGCAGGGAAGGGTACGCAAGCGCAACGGATTACGAATTCAACAGGGCTACCTCAAGTTAGCACAGGCGATATGCTGCGTGCAGCTGTATCTGCGGGAACACAAACCGGTATGGAGGCAAAGAAGTATATGGATGCGGGTCAACTTGTTCCAGACGAAGTGATAATTGCTTTGATTAGAGATCGCATTATGGAAGATGATGCGAAGAATGGTGTAATGTTCGACGGTTTTCCTAGGACTATTCCACAAGCAGAAGCATTGGCAGGCATAACCAAAGTGTCTCACGTAATTGCAATAGAAGTTCCTGATGAAAAAATCGTCGAGCGTATATGTGGACGATTTACTTGTGCCAGTTGTGGTGCGGTGTTCCATGATATTTTCAATCCAACAACTGTTGAGGGTAAATGTGATAGTTGTGGTTCAGAAGAATTCAAGAGACGTGCAGATGATAATGCTGATACGGTATTGAGTAGGTTAAATGCCTACCATGAACAAACTTCACCATTGGCTCAATGGTACGACACAAAAGGAATATTCCACATTATCGACGGTGACAGAGATATTGATGAAATTACTCAAGACATTCTAAAGGCTTTGAAGTGAGTTGTAAATATGGGTCGCAATAGGGCACGTTCAAGCGCTAAAATAAAGCGTAGAGAAAATGCTCTTGAAGCACAGCAACATCTTTCAAAAATCATGTCAGATGTTTCTATGCCAATGATTGCTAGAGTTAATGCTGCTAAGCATTTAGTCAAGACTTCCAAAAGGAATAGGTTACCTCTCCCAATTAATCAAAGACACTGGGTATGTAGAGAATGCACTCAATTATTAATCCCCGGTGAAACCTCACGTGTAAGAATAAGAAATGGACAGAGAATAATTACCTGTTTAACCTGTGGTAAAGTCAGAAGGTTTGGCGGCGGGCCAAAATCACATAGGGGTGCTAGAAATGTCTGAAATTCCCTCTTCAATCAAAAAACAGGCTATGGATCGCAATTTCCAGCCTAGTGTACGTATTGGAAAAACCGGAATTACAGAGAACATTGTCGATGAAATCCGGGGTCAATTAGCCAAAAGAAAGTTGGTAAAAATAAAAATCAACAAAGGAATTTATGACCGAGAAGACCGTTCACAAGTTTGGGATTATCTTTCGCAAGAAACCTCTTCGGTGGTTGTCATGGCAAGGGGTAATGTTGGCGTTTTGTGGTCTAAATCTTGACCCAATCCTCATAGAGGCGAGATATCTCCGACCGATACATGCGTACCAGCCGAATACTCAACAGGCACCCTTCTCAATGGATTTCGCTACTCGCTTTAGTGGGCGCAGGGCTGATGGCTTTCATGACCTCTACCAATGCAGGTGGTGGTGCAGCTGTCGATATTGGAATTGAATTACAAGAAGGGCTTGGGAATGAGCCTGTTTGGGTTGGACTTGGAATCTTGCTTTTCGTTTACGCTCTGATTATTTCTGAGGTAGTTCACAGGACACTAGCTGCAGCAATGGGTGGTCTTGCGGCAATATTTGCATTAAATCATTACAAGTCAGGAGGTGCTCTAACACTGGCAGAAACAACAACATTGATCGAATGGGAAACAATTGGTTTGTTGTTGGGTATGATGGTTATGGTGGGCATAATCTCCCATACAGGTATTTTCGAATGGTTTGCCGTTGAAGCATACAAAAAGAGCAATGGAAATGTTTGGACTCTTGTGGTAATTCTATGTGCTGTAACTGCAGTTCTTTCGGCTTTCCTTGACAATGTTACAACAATGCTACTCCTGACTCCAGTTACGATTCAACTGGCACGTGTATTGGACCTGAATCCAATCCCGTTACTAATTGCAGAAGTTTTGTTTTCAAACATAGGTGGTGCCGCCACAATGATTGGAGACCCTCCAAATATCATCATTGGGTCAATGATGAGCGAGTCTGCAATCGAAAAAGCAGGTTATGCTAACCTGGCTGGTGACGGTGTTACATTCAATGATTTTATCATCGAATTGGCGCCAGGTATAATGCTAACAATAGTTCCAACTTTCATGATGCTAAAATGGATGTATGCAGAAGAATTCTCTGGTGAAAGAATTCGTGATGTTGAAGAATTAGAGGCAAAATATGGTGTCAAGGACGCAAAGATGCTTAAGACCTCAGGAACAATTCTCTGCCTGGTAATTCTTGGATTCTTCCTCAATCCGATTATTCATGTTCCTGTTTCTTGGGTCGCCTTAATTGGTGCTGTAGTGATGCTTCTAGTAACTAATCCGCATGAACTTGAAGAGCCTCTGGAGAAAGTCGAATGGTCGACTTTGATATTCTTTGCAGGTCTTTTCGTTTTGATTCATTCATTGCAACACTTAGGTGTAATTGGTTGGATTGGAGATCAAGTTGAATCAGCAATAAGTTACTTCGATGCTGATTATCAATTTGTAGCTGCCCTTGTGATTATTTTGTGGGTCAGTGCAATCGCATCAGCTTTCATAGACAATATCCCATACACAATTACGATGATTCCAGTAGTTCTTCAGATTTCAGATTCTCTTGGATTAGATCTAGGGCCTCTAATCTGGGCACTAGCCTTTGGTGCTTGTCTCGGTGGAAATGGTACGCTAATCGGTGCATCAGCAAATGTAGTGACTGCTGGAATGAGCGAAGAAGCAGGGTATCCTATCTCATTCAATGAGTTCTTCAGGGCAGGTTTCCCGGTCATGCTGATGACTGTATCAATCATTACTGGATATATTGTGATGGTATATTGGGTAGCAGCGGTTTGGAAAATCATCTTCCTTGCTATCGCACTCCTAGGAATCGTTTGGCAATATTACAACGGCAAGAGGAAAGGTAAGAATTGGGCCGAAGCTCTTGTTGACAGTGAATCCATCCTCGACATGTTAGAAGAAGAGTGATTTGCACTCATTGTTGCGGTGTGTTCAAAGGTTATACGCGTTTGTCACGTAATGGCGGTAGCATGCAGGAGTGCAGTGTTTGTGGTTTACTCTTCCTTGGAGGAGGGGCTTGCCCAACCTGTGGTTCGCAGGTTGCAGTTGATCTCGATACCGAAGATATCGTTATGGATGATGATAATATTCCTGGGCTAGATGAAATCGCTGACGCTATTGGTGATGCAACATCAGGTGATGGTTCTTCAGAAGTTCTACCATTTGGAATGGGTGCTAAGGCTGAAGTCATAGAATCCTCTTTGCCATTTGGGGTCGGTTCTTTCACCTCGGAGATTGCTGAGGTCTCAAATCTTGATG
>CAXGTB010000064.1:0-7177 GCA_964012565.1 uncultured euryarchaeote
AAGCCGCTAATACAATTGAACGTAGTTGATTTACCACATCCATTGGGGCCGATTAGTCCAACAAATTCTCCTTCAAAAATTTCGAAAGAAACATCTTTTACAGCCACAAGACCTCCGAACTCTTTACGAAGATTCTCAACTCTAAGTACTGATTTCACTAAGTATCCTCTCCTTCAATTTGTATGTCTTTAGATTCTCCAATTGTTAAATTCTTATTTGGTCTGAATGGTACTTCGGGTATTAGCCCCTTAGGATTTAGTTTGAGTGAAAATAACATTAAACATCCAATCAATAGTACCTTCACATAAGCCATATCTGCCCTAATAACTCCTCCTGTAAATGATTCGTCAATGGAACGCTCGCCCATTAAAAATAATGTGAATAAGAATATGAATGCCCCTGAGATTCCGATGTCTATTGTAGCCCTATGTTTCAATAATAATCCAATAATTAGAATTACAATAAATATTTTAGTTACATCCCATTGATTAGTTACAAGCCATTGGAATAGTCTATCTATACGGTCTGCAGTTGTGTAAAGAGGTAGATCAGGGGATCCTTGTGCTGCTACGAGCACATTGAATACGAATTCCATTAGGACAATAATGAAGGCCCCAATAATCATCCCCTTGTTGTTTGCTTTACCGCCAATAATGAAGGCTGCCCAAACAAGGAAGGTGGAACGGGCTGGCGCCATTATCGACGGTTCGAAACCTGTTAGTTTCCATGCCCAAAGAACTCCCGCAAGTCCCGCTATTCCCGCCCCTAAAGCAAGACTTGCAGCTTTGTGAGAAAGGACGTCGTGTCCGTGATGTTGAGCAACTTCTTCATCCTCTCTAATTGCTTTCAAAATTCTACCCCATGGTGATGAGAGGATTGTTTCTAGAAGCCACCATACTAGAACTACTGAGACCATTCCCATTACTGCCAATAAGAACATGTAAGGTGCTGGCTCTACTACTCCGTTTATATCAGACAAATTCAATAATTCTCCAGCCTTATTTGCAGGACCTAATAATAACTCATCGTTCCTGCATGCGTCAGCACTGATGTAATCAGAATCGGGGCCAGTTGAAACTCCTGAACCACAAAACCACCATTCTTTTAGTGGCAATGTATACTTAGAAATACCAATTGCTGAGCCGATTGAACCGACTCTTAGTAATGGCTCTCCTGCCAGTAAAACTCTGACAATCTCTCCAAGAGAAATTGTCACTATAGCGAAATAATCCATTCTTAAACGAGCAGTTGGATATGCTAGGGCCCATCCGAATGCTGCGGCGAGTAGTACTGCAACTATAGTCGCCGGTATTACTGGCCAAGCATACCCATGTACTTCAGTAGGAGCCGTTAGAATTCCAACTGTAATCGCACCTATACCTACGAAGAAAATTACGCCAAAATTCACCATACCAGTAACTCCCGTATGTAAGTTCAATGAAAAAGACATCAAGATAAAAATTGAAAGAGTCAATAGAACATTGGAAACTTGTAGCGTTTTATTGAAATTCATATTATCTGAATCGGATATTGGAAGCCATATTAAGAATAATATCAGTATAATTAACATGATTACAAACATAATGTTAGAACCGAGTATACTTTCTCGTCCATATTTCATATGGTCAGAAAGAATAGGGAACTTTTTCTTGATACTGTTTTTATTCTGAGAAAAATTATTTTTGACGAATGAGATAATTGGTTTGATGAAGGAATCAATGACTGAAGTGAATCTCATATACTGATATTTCACTAGATAAATAGAATTATCCAGATATCCTTTAACTGAAAAATTAATCGATTTGAAAGTCTTAATATCTTTTTTAGATTGTTTCAATATATTTTCATCGGATAAATATTCTTGACATTGAAATAGGGCCAATGCATAAATCAGAAGTGGTAATAGAGGCCACAATATATTATCAATTGATGTTAAGAAATCAACAAACCAAATTTCATTTTGCATTAAATCGAGCCAAGAGATATCAATATCTGATATGGCGTCTGAAAAATATGGAGAGTCTTCTGGCCCTAAAATTCCATCGGAACCAGCAATCAATCCAAAATTAGTATCTACATTAGTATTCGAAATACAGGTTTCAGAACATGCTTCAGAGGAGAATGAATTTCTCTTAATAAAAAGAAGAAGGCGGTGTATAGAATATCCTCCCAAACTTAAAAATGCTAAACTTTGAGCTCGGTCGGATCTATTATTCCACCAATTATGGAGCCCTAGTAACGCAGTTAACGGGAATATGGCAAGTACAAAAGTGACAATTTTTGAAGGTTTATGAGATTCACCTGACTGGCGTCTTTGTTCCTCTTTGGTTCTCTTACTTCTTAGCCTATCGACCTTCCATTTTTCATACGCATCACCGATTCCTTCAGGCATTATCATCAAAACTGCAACTAGGAAAATATAGGGCATTACTCCGTCCATGGCAGTATAATTAGAGCGACCTAAGGGGCTTCCTATTCCGATCAATATAGGAGACGAAAGCGCGCGTACAAAACCGACAATTAGAGATGCAACTATCGCTCCAGGTATTGAACCAATAGTTCCCAAAACGATTACTGCAAAAGATGGTAAAAGTAGGGTGAATGCGGTTTCTGGGTTATATCTCAAAGTTATAGCAAAAATTGCTCCACCTAGACCAGAAATTCCTGCAGATAGGAACGCGCTAGTCAATTGAATCTGTTCAACGTTAATTCCGCTACTAGCTGCAAGTTCTGGATTATCTGCAACAGCCCGCATTTTTCTTCCAAGGCGTGTTTTTGTAAGTAAGAGAAGTAATATCATGACGGATGAGAAAATAACTACTGGAACTATACCCTTATAGTAAGCATAATTTGTTGTTGCCTGAGTAATGCAATCAATATTAGTATCATATAGTTCGAAGAAAGGTCTTGATTCCTCGCTTACTATCCGAGATAAAATTGGTTCACCGGTTGCTTCATCAACCCCGGTTTGTTCACAATTATAGTGATTGTAACTCTGAGCTGCGTCCCAACGATTATCTCCATCTAAATCAGTAAAGGACTCTGGTAAGCCATTGTTGCCAGCATCATAAATTCCATTCCCATTAGAGTCCCAGAAAGGCTCTGCGGGTGTTAAATTCCTTTCACCGAGGTTAAATCGGAATTTTGTAGTTGGAAGTTCCCAGCGCATAGTTGGCATTCGCCAATCTGAATCTGGTTCGAACATATTCCTAGAAGAGCCGAAACGCAAGTAGGTCAAGGCGCGAAGTATCAATGCTACCCCTAGGGAAGCAATCATCATCACTTGAGGTGATGCATTTTCTTCACGGAAACCACGATAAACTAGGCGATCGATTATGATTCCAGCAATTCCCGTGAGAACGAATGCTCCCAAAAGAGTCCAAGACAAAACTGACCAAGTGAGAACTCCATCGCGAGGAGCATCATACATTGGAACAAAATAATCACTCCAAACTAATATCATAGCTAGATACATTCCAATCATGAAAAATTCTGATTGGGCAAAGTTTCCATATCTTTGAACTTTATATGTCAAAGTCAGCCCTATCGCTATAGCAAGATATGTAGATGCCCAAGTTAAGGTTCCTGTAGATATCGAAATCAGATCTAATGTAATAGTTGCACGTGTTTCCAATCCTTGGAGCAATGCCTCCAAAGTAACAAAAACTATCATGATAATAAATATCGGAGACAGGAAAATTAATACAGTCCTTAGATTACTTTTTGGAATATCGTCAAAGAACATCTTAACGACAATAAAACCAGCCGTAATTGATTCTAAAATTTGCATCAACCAGATTAAATCTGTTGGCAAGTTATCTAGTAATACTATATCTATTAAATTCAAGAAGCCTTTATCATAAGTTAAGCCTAATATTAGTGAATCTAAGAATAATATAGAAGTGATTATCACTCTCTTCTGAGTAGTGGTAAGTGAATTAGAGAATTGATTATAATTTTCACGTATCTGTTGGAGCATTACCTACACACACACACATGAAATATCGATATTTATTTTAAAAAAAAAGGGCAGTGTGGCGGAAAACCCGCCACACTGCTTTACGTATCTTGTTAATCTATTAGATTATTCAAGACATTCCGTTTGCTGGATCCCAGCTGCGGTTGCAGTCAAAGGAAACACCATCAGCATCTTCAGTGAAATCACCAACACAGTATCCTGCGCCAGGTACGTCACCATTTGCCATGAATGAAATGTCTCCACTTGCTCCAGCTAGACCTTGTCCTGTAGCCATCATTACTTGGCTCAGTGTTGCACCAGGGGATGCCATCTGTGCGAATGCAGCTAATGCCACAAGTACGACACCATCGAATGCTTCAGCGGTGTAAATACCGCCTGTGCACTCAGCAGATTGTGCGCAAAGTGCTGCGAAAGCATATCCTACTGCACCCATTGAAGATGATGCTGGCTTAGTAGCAATAACTCCGTTAACACTAGATGTTGCTTCTGTTGCAAGTCCTTCTTCAGCAATTCCGTCTCCACCATATACTTGACCAGACCAGCTTTGTGAGTTCATCTCATCGATGATCATTCCACCGTCAGCTGCATATGAAACCAAAACAGCTGAAGTACATCCGTTGTCAACCATTGATTGAACAGCAGCAGAAAAATCCGTCATTGTTTCTTCATATCCAATGGTTGTACAAAGTGTATGTCCAGCAGCTTCGAAATCTGCTGTGAAAGCATCAGCCAGACCAGAACCATATGCGTTAGTCATATGTACTAATCCGACTGTTCCATCAGCAGGTGAATCTGCTTGAACTACTGCACTAAGTGCTTGACCTTGTAGTGCATCGCTTGGAACTACACGGAAGAAGTCAGGGTAAGCAGTAGCATCTGACAATGCAGGGCTAGTACTTGCGTAGGAAACTTGTGGGATTCCAGCTGCTGATAGAACAGCATTTGCTGCCATTGAAGCACCAGAGCAAGCTGCTCCTACTACTCCAACTACTCCAGCATCAACTAATGCTTGTGCAGCAGTTGCGCCCATGTCTCCTGAACATCCTGAGTCAGCGTAAACAATTTCGAATTGAACCATACTGTTCCATCCAATTGTGTTAGCAATTCCAAGTGCGATTTGAGATGCTGCTACGAAACCTGCTGCATAAGTTGCAATAGGTCCTGTTGCGTCATTTAGGAAACCAATCTTTACAGTAGCGCCCATGAATGGTGCTGCTTCTAGTCCTCCAGCTGCAGTCCACATCATATTGCAGTTGTAGTAGTCACCGTATGTAGGTACGTGATTGAATGTACAAACATCGTATCCACTTCCTCCAACGTCTCCATTGTCAAGGAAAGTTAAGGTACCACTTTCTCCTTCATAATCGACACCTACCATGTCAAGATGTGAAGCCATATTTTCTCCATCTTCCATCATAGCCGCGTGACCAATCATCATTACTGCGTCATAAGCTTCCAGTGTGTAGATACCAGAACCACAAACTGCATCAGCCGCACACATAGTTCCGAAGGAACCTGAACCGCCAGATGCTGCTCTTGGGTATGTTACTTGTACACCGTTTGCTGCAGCTGTATTTGTGTAATCATTTAGAGCAGATTCGCCCGCAATCCCGTCAGCACCGAATGTTGGAATTGTTGCACCCATTACAGCCATGGTCTCAATTATCATTGCACCATCTGCTGAGTAAGATGCCAATACCGCAGAATCACAACCTGAATCCATAACTGCTTGTACTGCAGCTGCGAAATCAGTAGCTGTTTCTTCATACCCTAACTTTGTGCACAATGTATTACCCATGTCTGTCCAGTAAGATTCGAAAGAATCTGCAAGACCTGATCCGTATGCGTTAGTCATATGGATCAGTGCAGGTGATGTTACTCCACTTGCTGCAACCATGTCAGCCATTGCGTCGCCTTGAATTGCGTCACTAGGAACTACACGGTAGAAATCAGGGTAAGCAGTAGCGTCTGATAATGCAGGGCTAGTACTTGCGTAGGAAACTTGTGGAATTCCAGCTGCAGACAATACAGCATTTGCTGCTATTGAAGCGCCAGAACATGCCGCTCCAGCCACTGCAACTACTCCAGAATCAACTAATGTTTGAGCTGCTGCTCCACCTAGGTCTCCTGAACATCCTGAATCAGCTTCTACAATCTCGAAAGCATATCCATCAGACATAGAAAGCATGTCACCTGCTGCATTGGCAGCATATGTGAATGCTTCAGCATAAACTGAGATAGGCCCTGTAGCATCATTCAAAAATCCAATCTTGATCACTTTATCTTCAACAGGAGGTTCTACTACTGGAGGTGTGAATGTTGGGTTTTCATTGCCCATGTAGTGTGCAGCTAGCTCATCTGCAATCGCATGTGCGAGGTCTGCAGAAAATCCAACTACATCTCCATCACCATTCAAACTCTCGAATGGAGGATATGTTGTATCTGAACAAAGCTTTAGTTCACCAGTTTCTAAAACGTGCGCCAATCTACTTCCTTCTGTTGCCATAGGGTAGGATGTTGCAGTATCTGCAGTAGTGTCATCTGTTAGAACTACACTGCCCTCAAATGAAGCACCGAAAATTAAATCATATTCTCCAGAATCGATTACAGCGGTAATTGCTACGTTAAGTGCGTCTAGAAGTAAATCAGAGCCTTCTTCTGCTACAGCCATTCCGAATGTTTCTTCAGAGAAAGTGACCATTAAGTCACCTTCAACAGCTAATACAGGAGAATCGCCCATTGCGTAATGTGCATCTCCATTGTTAATTGCTGCAATTACATCAGGCCACATAGGGAATGCTAGGATTGTAGCATCCGGTAGGTTGGCGGGATCATCTCCGTCTCCACTTGCCCACAAATCTGAAGTTGTACTAGCTTGTACTGCTACAACAGTGCCTGCTACATTAAGATCTAGAGGGTCTGAAATTACTGCAGCATCAGCCGCACCGATTACTCCGATACTACTTGTGTAGTAACCACGGGTAAAATCGACCACTTCTTCTCTTGTGTCAGTTTTGGTCATTGAGGAGAGAAGTGCATCGCACATTTCTCCGGCATTCAAGTTGGGGATGATTGGGTCCCACTCAGAAGTTACGAATACTGCACTTACATCGTCAGCAGCCGTTAACTCCCAGCCTTCATCATCATCTCCGCCTAAGCAACCAGCAAATGCTGCTGCTAGCATACTCAGGGTCATCA
>CAXGTB010000065.1:0-7055 GCA_964012565.1 uncultured euryarchaeote
TTTACAATAACTGATACCTGCTTGACAAAAGCTTGGATTGACATCAACGACCCTCACATTAGAGTGCAAGGAAGTATTTCAGGGGATGCTAGTGCAATGGTTGCCAACTCCACTAGGTGGACTATGGTTGTAAATGGCCAAACAATTTCGAATAACGATGCGACCTTGCTAGGTCCATTCGATTTACAAATTCCGATTGGGCACACCCTAAACTCAGCGGACAATGAATTGGAAATTAAGGTGAAAGTCTGGTATAATTGGGGCAATGATGGTTCACCATCATCTCTTTCATTAACAATAAACAGTATTGATGTGATAGGAGCATACTCAATCGAATATGACGAAGATCCTGTTTGTTCTTTGATTGGTTCGCATGACTTACAAGAAGATGCTGGCGGGCTTATTCTTCCTTTACTCAGCCGATGTTCAGATGATAGAACACCCGTAAACAACTTGGCAGTAACCTTCCAAAACACAAACCCCAATGTAGTAGAGGTTGATCTAACAGAGGGACAAATTAGAATCAAATTAGTTCCTGAAGCATCAGGCACAGCCCAAATCGTCACAAAGGTTACAGATTCCGCAGGTAATTATTGGTCAGAAACCTCAACAATAAATGTTGCAGAAGTTGACGATAAACCTGTCCTTGAAGAGTTCCCATCTGTTGTTCCTGTCGAACACGGTTATGCTCACTACATTTCTTTCACGCTAAGTGATAAAGACACATTCAATCAAGATCTCACAGTAACTACAAACAGGTCATGGGCAACTGTGAACATGACCACTAGAGAAATCTTAGTCAATCCACCTTCGCCAGGATTTACTTCTGTTCTTGTAACTGCATGTGATGAATCCAGTTGTGTTGATAGGATAATTGACCTAGAAGTTAGAGCATTAGCGGAATTATACATCGAGGAAATCAGAATTGATGACGATATTCGTGCTGGAGATATATTTGAAGTGAAGGTTTTCGTAAGAAATTCTGGCCAAGTAAGTGCTACAATGATTGGAGTAAGATGTAGTGCTGACAGTCAATCCTTTGGCAGCGGAACAATCCAACTTCTAGAGGCTGGACAATTAGGATTCATCGTATGCGATATGCAAGCGCCATATGGTGATGATAGCCTAATTATCGAAGCAGAGGTCGATAGAGGAACAAGTATTGATGAAGTTGACGAAACTAACAACATCAACTCCGAAATCATAGTAATTGGAGAAGAAGTTGAAGAGAAACCAAACTCTGAATCTGATGATTCAATCGAGGTAGGTCAAAATGCGATATACATCGGTTCTGCTCTAGTTATTGTGTTGATTATTGCAATATTTGTTGCAATAGCACCACCTAAAATCAAGAACCTCGAATAAGGTTGTAAAAAACACCCTGTTTGACGGATAACCGCAAAATGTGGGTTAACATTCATATGCGGAAGTATTCAGAATCGGATACTTCGCATGGGCTGTGGGGGCTCTTCACCATTGGTGACGAAGTCGAGTGTGGAACACATGAGTGAATTGAAAATTAGAATAGAAACCGATGAATGGGTCTACGAAGAATACGTTGAAGCTTGATCACTTTTTCCAGCTGCGAGGATAAGTATCCTCTTTCATTAAAACGCAGTTAGGTTTAGCAACTTCTCCTTGTGTCATACTAGGAATTACTTTGCTAGTTTGTGACATCTTAGCGATAGCAACTGCTTCACCCTTTAGAGAAACCAGAAGAACTTCGCTTCCGACTCCTAAATCTTCAGCAACACTAACCACACCTGGCCTCATAAGTGGGGCGCCATGAGATAAAGCAGCAACAGCGCCATCTTTGACAACAACTCTTGGCAAGTCTGACAGCATATCTTCAATAGGATGTAGAATTCTAGCAATAGCGGTTCCATCACCCTTTTCTTTCCATAACCAGTATGCGTCAGCTAATTGCTGCATTGTAATGGATTGAGCCAAACTAAACTCACCAGAGGTTGGTCGTCGCAACTCTTTCAACTCTACAGGTGTATCCAATAACAAACCTAGATCTCGAGCCATTGTTCTGACATATGTTCCTGCTTCACATTCAATGTGTGTCAATACAGAATTTTCACTGATATCAAGGATTTCAAACTTGGAAATTTTCCTTGTTCTAACCTGGACACGAACGGCAGAGATTTCAGGAGGTACGTTGTAGACCTTACCTGTCAGCATCGCCATTTTGTCTATCAAATCAGATTTTTCAATCTCTTTTCCAAATTTTAGCAATGCAATATATGATTTATCGTGGGTCAGAATTTTACCTGTCAATCGCATCGCTTTTCCAGATAATAACGGCAGTAAACCAGATGCAAAAGGATCGAGAGTTCCTCCGTGACCTAATTTTTCCAAACCCATCATATCTCTAGCCCACGCACTTATCTGATGAGATGACGGACCTGGAGATTTGTCCAGTAAAATAAAACACGATTCCAATAGTTGTTCAATTGTCCTTTCTTCTGGACTGCAACCATGGTCAGGAGATGTTTGTGCATTCTTTTCAATAATAATCATTCAAATCCCCTCAGTAATTGCATTGTGTATTCTAAAACTTCATCCGCAGTTTTTTCAGATGCATCTAATATGTGAGTGTATGGGGTAGAGTCTTCTGGATTTAGACCGTATAATTCTTGATACCGATCTAAATCAATCTCACTTCTCTTTTTGTTAGCTGCTATAGCATCTTCAAGGGACACACCCTCTCGATTGACTACTCTTTGGGCTCTAACATTCTCATTTACATCAAGCCAAATTCTGATACAGTCCAAATTGAGCAAGTGAGCCCACCATCCACTAAGGCGACTCTCCATAACTTCAGGGCCATTTGGATCTTGCATTTTTTGCTTTAAGATCTCATCAAGTGACTTGTCAACCGTGAAATCATTTGCACAGAGAATACCAAATTCTGAGAGTGACATATCTCGCTTTCTGGCTTCATCACGGAAGATTTGTCCCCCGTTAAGTGAATTCCAACCCATTTTTTCACATATACCTGAAACAAGTGTGCTTGTACCGCTACCAGGATGACCAGAGATTGTTATTTGTGGCAATTTTTCACCGCCATTGATGGCGACATAACTTGCAAACTAACACATTCGGGCCATCTCTCTCTACCAAAGTGCTACCACATTCAGGACACTCTTTGGAATTGACTGCAACTGTGGTCGAATCAGAACTTTTAGGTTGACTGGATTTTTTCTTCCTTGGGCCACTTCTTCTTTGCTCAGAACGTGCACGGCGAGAGTTAGCCTGTGAGTTTCTTCCGCTCTTAGGTGTACTAACCAAATGTAGCAACGGTTCTTTCAATCTCTTTCCTTCTGCAACTATTGGATGTGTTCTGTAACGGAACAACTTGAGGTGGCGATCTACTACCCTACCAAATGGGGCCGACATACAAATGTAGACTGCAATCCATGCAGGGAAGAAAAGGAACTTTCCTGTTTCTAAATTCCATTCAGGAGACCAAGGCAATGATACGTAGTTTACTCTGTAGTCACCAACCGCTGTTCCTATCCAGGAGAAAATTGCGATAATAAAAATCAACGTGAACATCATTGGTTTCATTGCACCCATCTGCACACTCATTTGCTCTGGCATCATGTGTTGTTGCAATGTTTGTGCTTTTTCCATAAGGATTGGGTCACGACCCATTCTTGCTTCGTTCATCATTTTACGAACTTGACTTTGCCTGTGACCGATATGAGCTTGTGAGATAGGATCCATGAAGAAATTTCTCAAGACTGTGTTGATGAACATTGAAATCGAACCAAGTATGAAAACTGTCAACACGAACCATTTCTCTTCTGGTAACCAACCTGCTAGAAACGGGTCAGCATAGTTTCCCATCGAAGTACGAATACCCTCGGACATCAGCATGAATGTCATTACTATCATGAATAGCAACATGAACATCATCGAACCGCCAGGCGGAGCTGGCGGCGGTGCAGACTGTCCGCTCATGCCCCTACGGGGCATAACCCATCGCTTGAACGTTGCCTCTCAATTATACAAAATGGCGAAGACCTCAAACATACGTGGTATACTCGGGCAACATGGACGGCGAAAATGAGACTTGGCAACACACGCAACCAATGCCAATGCGAGGCTCACCATGCGTTGTTAGTGAAGCGAACGCTCTTTCATTCATGTCTAAACTGCCAAACAAGGAGCGAGTATTCCTATTCTCTGATTCTGACAGAGCAATACCTGGAGATTGGAGTTATTTGGCTAGCGTAAGACCAGGAGTACCTCCTGAAGGAATAATGTCAGAAGTAGACGCTTGGCTTAGACAATATCCTGATGCTTGGCTTGCAGTTGACATGAGGGTAGGTGTAATTCCACCTGCAATTCCAAATCTAGAGTATATGCTTCGCACATTCCCTCGTGTTGTCATCGTTATCGTATCTGATGATACTAGAGACCATCCATGGCCTCGCTGGGAATACCCTCTATAATCAGAATGCGAATCCACAGGATGGGCAAGTGATTGCGTCTCCTGGTACTGATGCACTACAGATAGGACACGCCTTTTCTGATGATTCTTCTGCAACTTCCTCGGTACTCTCTTCAACAGCTTCAACAGCTTCTTCCGGGGTAGATTCGGATTCTTCCACTGACGAATCTTCTGTCTCTTCTTGATCAGACGATTCTGTTTCTTCTGCACCAGATTCTTCTTCTGAATCAGATTCTTCTTCTGAGCCACCATTATCCCAAGCGGCTGCTGCAGCTTCAATCTCTGCCTTCTTCAAATATTGATTGTTGTCATCATCGAAATTAACAGCATGACGTACGAAATCGTCTCTTAGAGACTCATCGATTCCATTAGCAGCCATTATACGCAAAAGGACATCTTCTCTCCATTTGAAACCAGCACCTGGTTCATCATCTGAATCATTGGTTTCCTCTTCTTCTGAATCTGAAGCCTTTGTACTCGCTGGCATATCATCCTCGACTTCATCTCCGAATGTAACTCCATGGAATTGATTTAGAACTGCAGCATCTACTTCGCCATCACCTTTGATTTCAAATGAAACCTCAAGCCTCTCACCCTTTTCTACAACTGGAATAGACCAGACATTTTCGGTTCCATTCTCAGATTCACTTGAGTCAAGAGTTACATCATCGCGCTCTTTCTTACCTTCACCACGAACAATCCAATCCTTCAAATCAAAATTAGACGGAAGGACATCATTAATGCAAACGTCTTGTAGAGCAGTATCTCCATTATTCTCGAAGATAATCAGAACTTCATATCGTCCTTTGCCACCCATCGGCATTACAGACTTACCAGCGGAGAAGTTTCTTCTGTGATGTCGTACACGTACAACTGGCACTTCATCTACATCTCTTGTACAAACTGGACCAAATCGTTCTGCACTAAATTCACAGCGTGCTGGACCTGCAACTGCCTCATTTCCAGGACTTGGATCTGGAGACACAAGCGGGTATGTTATTGTCAAACTCTTACCAGGCGCTAGACCGATTGGCTCCTTTGTACCAATTGTCATGGACAATGTGTGACCATCGCCATCTGGACTCTTCATCTCTTTCTCTATAGAAATCCCACTGGAGATTTCAGCCTTGAATTGTTCGTCAGACATATTGCTATTGCCAATCTTAACTGAGATATCTTCAGCAGCTGGTGCGTCAAATAATCCAGGAACATCATCGGTCAATCTAATCAAATTGATAGGTGAGGAACCTTCGTTCTTAATTACAATTGATGTTGTCAAATCGTGTCTTCTGTAAGATGGCAGAACCGTCCTACTGTAACTCTTTGAGATATTTGCATCTAGAACTTCAAGTACAGAGGATTCCAACTCTATTGTTCCCTCGGTACTGTGAGATGCACGTGGCAATACAGTGTAACCCAGATCCCAAGTGAAGTCTGGCTTACCGTTACTTTCTACTGTCTTTGTATCAGATTCCCATGTGCCCTCTGGAAGTACATCTTCAGAAACATCAGTGATATCGAAGAGTAAGTCTTCACTTCCCTTCATGCTAACCTGTAACTTTACAAGATCTACAGTGAATGATGATTTGTTCTCAAATATTGTCTTACATTCCCAGTTATCAGGTCTCTCTGATTCAACTGAATTGATGTACGCAAATCCACGGCAGAATGCATCTAATTCTCTAAAGGTCAAAGTCGATAGAGTTGCATCAGCCTTGTAGGTTACTTTCGCAGCACCTGCATCGATAGGCTTGATTCCTTCAACATGAATGGTTCCGGACAGCCTGAGTGTAGAAGATTCGCCTGCGGCTAGATGTCCAACATCCCATGTTAGGCTACCTTCTTCAATGGTTGATCCACCTGTAGCGGAAATGTTCAGTTGAGATGGAATTACTCTTGTTACAACTACATCGCTAAGTGATACTCCAGAGACGTTTTCGACTTCTAATTCCATCATCAAAGGACCACCGTCTCCGCCTTTAGAGACAGATAGTGAACGCTCTTGATCCCTGTCAGGATTCGTATCCAGTCTTTCTCTTAGAATTAACATTCGACTGTTCTTAACTTTGTATTTTGTAGAGAATTCTTTTCGTGATTCTAATTCTTCAACCGCAACATGGTCACCAGCTAAATCAGTGTTCTCTGTATTATTCAGCATGACATCAATGTCATAAATTCTGTCGGTTTCAGAGGGGTTACGAACCTTTAGCAATCCCTTAACATCTTGCTTGATAATCTCACCATCTGCGGATAACTTGGATGTTTCAGTCTCGTGAAGAGTTCCTTCAAGTTTATCTCCTGGAACATCATCAACATCAGACGATTTTCGAATTTTTGCACCTGCTGCAACAAAGTCATCTCCGACAGGAGCAACTGGAGCAAGTGGATCGATTACAGGGATATCTGTTTCCTCAACTTCAACTTCCCCAACAGGAGCAAGTAGAGCATCTGAAGACGGAACTGGAGGCGCCATCAATGGATCGAATGCTGGTTCTGGTGGCATCTCTGGTGGTGCCGGAGGCATTTCTGGAGGTGCTGGAGGCGCCATCAATGGATCGAATGCTGGTTCTGGTGGCATCTCTGGTGGTGC
>CAXGTB010000066.1:0-6861 GCA_964012565.1 uncultured euryarchaeote
AAGGCTTTGCGCATGTTTGGTCGAGAGAGTAACAGCACATGAAGTAACCTACTCCCGGATATGTTAGTTTACATCAATACGATAGCCTCAAAACCCACCTCAGTTGCCCGTGGTATATGCGAAGGGCGCTTCTGATGCTGGCAATTCTATTGCCGGCTATGTTCTCTGGTTGTTTTGGAGAAGATGATATTGTCTCCGAACCTGAGGAAGAAGTACCTGCGTATCCTCAACCTTGGGAGAGAACAGATCTTACCTACGATGATAGTGATGTATTCAGTAGAGTTTCAGTAAACGGAACTCATGGAATTGATACAGTTAGAAGCGTATATGTTGATGTTCCTACAATCACCGCTGCGGATGGCGGTGCAGGACTAACTGGAGATGCAGCAGTTCACTTAGGATTGTGGCTACCTGTCATCGAAGGGTGTGATTGGGAAGCAGGAAACTTGTCTGAAGATTGTCGAGTTCCGGTAATTGCTGAGGTAGGACCCTACTACAACGACGGAGATGTCGATGCGCTCACTCCTGCTGATAGACTAGGTCGATTCTTGATAGAGAATTACGTACCACATGGATACGGCGTTGCGCAAGTCAGTGTTTTTGGAACTGGTGAATCAAATCATTGCATGGACCTAATGGGTACGGATGAGCAGCGTGGAATCGATGCAGCAGTAACTTGGTTAGGTAGTCAAGGTTGGTCCAATGGAAAAGTAGGGATTATCGGAAAATCATACGATGGAAGCACTCCTTGGCAAGCTGCAACATTCGGAAATGAATACCTTGCTACAATCGTTCCAATGTCCGGTTTAGTCGGTGTCCATGAACTAATGTGGCGCAACGGAAGTATGGAAGCAAGAGGGGCAATTATGCACAATGGTGTTTACGGGTCCTTCGGTATTGACGGTGATGCAGACGATGTTGACAACGCCTGCGAAGGATATGCTGAGGGATATGCAAATGGTCCAGCAGCATATTTGCTAGGCAACATGGTTGACTATGCAGGTAACACTTATTGGACTGAGAGGTCGTTCATGGGTAGAGTTCTAGAAAATTACAATGGTTCAGTCTACATAATCCAGGGAATGCAGGACTGGAACGTAGATCCTCACATGGCATTCCCTATCCATCAGCAGGTAGCTGACGCTGGAATCGAAATCAAAACCTTGGCAGGACAATGGGCTCACGATTATCCTGACAGAGTCTCAGGTCACAGTTCTCAAGGAGTTGGTCGTGGACAAGAAGCCTATCCATATACGCTTAGATGGGATTGGGCGGATGAGATGTTGTACTGGTTCGATTGGTACCTGAAAGGTGAGGGAGAAGCTCCTGTCCTAGGCGTAGAAATGCAGGATAATCGTGGTGGTTGGAGATTTGAATCAACTTGGCCTTCAGAGGACACTCAGTATCTCGAATTAGAAGTTGACACTCTTAACCCAACTAGCGGTTCGATGATTCCTGCAGTAACAAGTTCAATCACTTTCTCATACGGACCGTTTGAAAATGACACATACATCGCTGGAATGCCGACGATTCATGTTTCTGCAACTCCGCATACAACCAATAACGGACACATATTCATCGAGATGACTGATGATGCTGGCATACATTTGGGACATGCAGTAATGGATTTGAGATTCCATGCAGGAGGTAGAGATGGTGTTGCTGCAATACCTGCTTTCACTACAGTGGTGGCTGAAATGGAATTCATGCCACTAGACGTATTCCTAGCTGCTGGAGAATCTATTCATTTCACAGTCACTCAAACAGGTGAAGATTACGTTCCAAGTCCAGGAGCTGTCGGCGACTACTCGATTAATTGGGCTGCAAGCACCTTGACTCTTCCACTGGTCGAGAGAACATGTGACGAACTGTTCCAGGTTCCAATGATTGAATACGGCGAAGATCTTGGCAGAATTTGTTAATCAAAATCGGCCTAAGATTGAGTTAAACACGTTCTTTGCATCACCATGAGATCTCTCGACTAATCTTCTAACGATTAGTTCGGGAGTTGAACGGGCCAAATGATTCCTTCTTGGTGTTCTATCGACAATTAGTTCCAAGTTTTCATCAAGTCCTCTGGCTTCGATTCCATCTGTTCTCATTTCCTTTCCTGAGGCTTCGATTATTGCTGGAGCAAGATGTGTAACCAATAACATGCATGTTCCTGAATGAGATTCAGCAGCCTCAAGCATCCCCGCAATGATTCTAGCACCTGCTCCAGGTTCTGTTATCGCTTCCAATTCATCTGCAAGAATTAACTTCGAATTATCGTTTGAAACGACTTCAGCTAACTGAAGTAGGGTTTGTTCGAGGGCTCCAGCGGATTGTGTTCCGCCAGCTTTGGCAAGAACATGTAGTGATTCAATCCGTCCGACTTTAGCAGACTTTGCTGGGACTGGTAGTCCCATGTGAGCCAAAATTGTACAATGCCCGAGAAGTTCAAGCATCGTAGTTTTTCCACCGCTATTTGCGCCGGTAAGCAAAGCAATTGATTGGCGGTCTTCTTTGTCTGCACACTTCCCTAAGCCGTAGTCTACTGGGTCTGGTATACCATCTATGAGTAGATGGCGCCCTTCCTTAATCGAAATACCATGTGAACAAATCTCTGGCATTACTGCATTGACAGATTTTGCCCAACGGCCGATTGTAAGCCACTGGTCTAGCTCTACCAATTTACGAAGCGATTTTTCGCATTTTGATTTGAGTGGAGCAAGTCTTCTTGCTAGAGAAATCAATCGATCTGATTGAGTTGTTTTCCACAACTCTTCAAGTTGTGAATCTATTCCATCAAGGGTACTTCTATCGACCTTTGTAGGCCATTCGGACTTGAAGATAGTTCTTGGGCATCTTACTCCAACGCTGGATAGTAGGCTTGACATTTCATCTGTTGCAGATTCAATTGCTTGCTCAATAGCATCACTGGTTTGTTGTGCTAATCTTCTTTGAAGTGATGCAGCGTCAGCTAACGCTTGCAGCATGTCTGAACCGGATAAATCTAATTTTACATTCTGCATTGCTTGGTCAACTTCATCGTGAATTCTCTTCTCTAATTCCTTCGCTCTTGGCCATAATTTGTCACGAACTTCAGCGATAGCCTCAGCATCGGCTTCGTTACTCATTTCGTCTAACAAATCTTGTAATTGCGGCATTCTAATTTCATCAAAATGTGAAAAGAAACCTTCTCCTTTTGGCAGAGATGTAAGTATCTCCAATGATTCTCTATTATGTTCAAACCACCCTACACACTTCTCTGGTAGTATCATGTCAATCGAGGCATTATCTGGAAGAACCAGCCACCCCTCGGGTGTTTGAGCTGGTCCATCTCCTCCTACCCAGGTGACCGACTTGAACACCTTGTAATCCTTCCAAGTCTCTTGTTCTGAAGGGGTAAGGACTCTGCAGAATCTCTTCAATTCATTGATTGGTTTTTTTGAAACTACAACTCTGTCGTAATTTCCTTCAACTTCACTTGGAATACGTAGTCCTTCGATTATGAAATCGCAGTGCATTGCCTGTGCGATGATTTCTCTGCGACCATCTATGTTTTTTATCGGCATTAGATTTCTAAGCCTAGAACGTGTTGATGAGTTTAGGGCATGGCTCGATATATTAGCAACCAATTCTTTGTGCAGCCTAACTGATTCTGGAGTTGCTAAAAAATCTTCAATTCCATTTAATGAACGAGCAATGCTATCTGCTCTTTTCAATGAAAGACCTTCAACCTCTGCTATCATTTCGGTTTGACCATCTTCTAGTAACTGTAATACCTTATCTTCAGTACCAAAGTGGTCTGTTAATTTCCTTGCTAATCCTGCCCCAACACCTGGCAAAGCCTTCAGAATCATGACAAAAATCGTTTGTCAAGGGTTTTTGAAGATAAGGGTCAGTGAATACTTCACTTTCAGTTTTCAACGATTTATGGCATTGGGCCATATACCGGCATTTCGATCTCTACTGCGAATAGAGGGTCAGGGTCACTTGAGTCGTGGTATGCAATTACTACTCCGCCGTCATTTAGGATTGCTAGAGATGCGAAGTCAAAGCGAATGTCATTACCTGCTCCACTGGTTGAATCAAGATCTCCCAAACCAATCTTTGTCAAGGTATCCGGTTCCATAGACTCCGAGTATTCTCTTACATGGTAAACTACGTCGACATCAGGGCCTTCAGCGGATTGGTATCGAACATTCAATACGAATAAGTCCAAAGCTCCATTTGCTTGGAATTCCCATTCTTCAATCGCTGCCCAGTTTTCATCAGTATAGTTCTGAGTAGCCCATGTGGCTCCTCCGTCATATGACAAATGGTGAGTGAAACTATTGCTAGACAGGCTTACGCAATGAAGTGCTCCTGATGAATCAAGTTGACAATACTCGCTGGGGAATTCAACATCGTGTTTATTCCAATTAAGTGATGTGTCAAGGAATGCAGAACTACCATCTGAGAAATACTGAGGGAAGTATAGTCCTCCACTTGGGACAGGGAATGCTCTCATTTCTTTGTGAGGTTTATTGACATCGTAGTATTCTCCAGGGTTTGAGAAGTTCAAATCCACTTCCATAAGATCAATATTAGAATTCCTACCTGCGAATTGGAAGTTGTAGTAATTCAATCCATCAACACTGATTTGTCCTCCAGCGTTGCTTGATTGGTGCCAGAAGTTGGATACAACTAGGCTAGCCCAATCTCCACTTCCTATGTTTGAGGAAATTGGTCCTATGACTTCAACCTGCCATGACCGATCATAGAACGGTTCTGTCATTCGGTTGTAACACCATGTCCACTCGTCTTCTGATGCGTCATAAAGAATAGCATAGAACTTGTCTAGTTTGAGGTCAGCCCCAACATAAGGGAACCAAGACATGGAAATAATGTCGCCATTTGTTGCTTGGACTATACTACCTTCTCCTAGGCCCTCTTGTCCAGGGTTAGTTGGAACAGGTGTTCTGCACATTGGATCGGTTAAGAAACCGGGGATGTATGTGTCCCATTCTTGTCCTCTGTCGTGGGACCAAACAGGATATTCCCCTCCAATATTCAGAATAGAGCCATCGATTGTAGTTGCGAGATAATGCTCGCAACAATTCCCTCCATACTCTTTGTTGAATACAGCCCATGTAGTTTCGGTGGTCAAATTCATAGCCAAATCAGTAGTAGTAAAATTCCATGCTTCGATAGGAATGCGTATGTCTACGAATTCATAATTTTCCCAGATTGGTCCGACTTCTTCTTCAACTTCGGCGACAGATTCTCCTCCTCCAAAGCATCCTGCTAGAAGGGTGCTCAGTGCTAACAAAATCGCAAGTGTTACTCTTTTCATTTTCATGACCTCGAAACATTATACCAAATTGTTGCCCCATCGACCTCGAAAGAATCTCCACTTCCTTCCCCAGTATTGAACTGGGCACTGCTTGCACGGGTTTCGTTGATTATCCATGCTCTGTCTTCTTCGAATAATTCAGGAGCGTCTTTCATCCAGACCTCAAGTGCAATTGTATCTTCAATTGCCAGATCTAAGTCCTTTCTAGCAGCCTGGATTCTTCTTGTAATATCTCTAGCAAGTCCCTTTGAGAGAAGTTCTGCAGTATCGCTCATGTCTAAAACTAGGGATACGGAAGAGTCTGCAATCTGAACGGTTTGTGCAGCGAATCCTTCTCTTTCAACACGTCTTAGTTCAATGTCATCTTTGGCTATTTCATAACCGGCGATAACCAAATTCCCTGCATCGATACTAGCGAGCATTGCTTCACTGTCACCATCTGCGATTCCTTGCAGTACCGCAGGAAGGTCTTGTCGACATTTTGCTCCTAACGATCTACGGTTTGGAACAACTTCGATCTTTTGGAATCTATCCAAGTCCTGTTCTAATGAGATTACTTCGACATTCAATTCTTCTGCAAGAATCTCATGGAAATCAGATAAATCAGGGCCACTGACAATCCATCCCTCTGCACAAGGTAGCCTTTGTCTGCGGTCTGCATCAACTCTGATTCTGCGACCAGTTTCAGCAAGTTCCCTGACAAGTGCCATTGTCTCAATGATGTTGGAGTCGATGTCTCCCGCTTCTGGCCAGTCTGCCATGTGAACGGATTCGCCCTCTAGGTTGCGATGTATTGCATCAGCCATGAATGGCGATACTGGTGCCATCAGTCTCGAAACTGTGACCAGGACTGTGTGCAATGTGTGCTGGCATGCTAGCTTGTCATCACTGTCTGCTTCGTCCCAAAGTCTTCTTCGAGATCTTCGTACATACCAATTAGAAACATCATTTACTACAAATTCCTCAATGTCTCTACATGCCTTGTGGAAATCCCAATCCTCGAATTGCTTAGTGGTACCAGCAACAACTTCTGCAAGGCGAGATAAAACCCAATCATCTAGTGGCGTATTCTTACCCTTTGGAGAGGTTGCTGGATCAAAACCATCTAGCGCTGCATAATCGGAATGGAATCTGTGGATATTCCATAGTGTTAGGAACATCTTCCCGTAGGTTTCTCTTACTCCGTTAGGGTCGAATTTCAGAGGATTCCAAGGAGCACCTGCTGTCACCATGTACCAACGGGTTGCATCTGCACCCTCTCGATTGAAGTGATCCCAGGGGTCTACGATATTTCCTTTAGACTTGGACATCTTCTTGCCTTCAGCATCCAAAATCAATCCAAGAGATAAACATCTTTTGTAACAAATCGAATCAAAAACCGTTGTACTCACGGCTAGTAATGTGTAGAACCAACCACGGGTTTGGTCAACACCCTCGCAAATGTAATCGATTGGGAAATTGTTCTCGAATTTCCCTTCTTCTCCGAATGGATGATGCCATTGTGCGAAAGATGCGCAGCCAGAATCGAACCAACAATCCAT
>CAXGTB010000067.1:0-6842 GCA_964012565.1 uncultured euryarchaeote
GTAATTTGTAGATGCTCGTGCCGGGATTTGAACCCGGGTCGCCGGAATGAAAACCCGAAATGATGGACCACTACACCACACAAGCAGATATCTTCGGCCCAGAGTTTACTGTTCATGAATGTTGGGGTCGACAGTAAGTCCGTTCCACCATCTAATTCCGAGCCACGCAAGTACAATTCCAGCAATCAGGACGGCTCCTATCAGAACCTCTCTATCCAGTAACCACCATATCGCATCGAGAGCCTTTTCACCATATATTCCGATTAGTAGCGCCTCAAGTCCAAACCTCAAGCTTCTACCAAGTAATCCTGCAATTATGAATGGCTTCATTTTCATTTCACCCATTCCTGCAGCCCACCCGAATACCTTGTATGGGATTGGAGAAAATGCGGCAATAAATGTTCCAACAGTGCCGTATCTAATGGTAAGAGCCTCAATTTTTTCAAGATGTCTTTCTGCTTTGAAGCGATTGAATAGAGATCTCCCCCACCTTTTCCCAAGCCAATAACCAATAATACTTCCAAGAACGCTAGATACAGATACCACGACCCAAAGCCATAGAATCAGAGTAGTATCGCCTTCAGCTGCAACAAGCATTGGTAGAAATAGCAAATCAGGGGGAACTGGTTGGATGATTGCTTCAGTGAACGACATCGCGGCCAGGCTAATCCAGCCGAACCCGTCGAACCAGTCGACAATCGTGTCCTTCCATGACATCTAACCCTCGGGGTACCTTTCACACCCATGAACCCTTTCTCAATCGAAGTCTTGATTGCTACAAAACTCGACCGAATGGTACATGCCGGTTCTCGATACTGCCGCTTTACTCCACTGGCCGGTGGAAAGATTGCAAGGTGGTATCGTTGCTCACAGCCAATTGGAAGAGCTCAGAAATTTATCACCTCAAAGAGCAATGTTGGTTGAGTCTATCGATATTGAATGGATGAGTATGGACACGAAAGAAGCCGAAACAGCGGCGGCTCAAACCGGAGATTTGCCAAGATTGAGCCCGGTTGATCTGGAAATATTGGCGATTGCACTATCTACGGGCCATACATTATTCACCGACGATTATTCCCTGCAAAATGTTTGCAGAAGCCTAAATCATCCATTCGAGGCCGTTTCAAACAAAAGAAGTAAGCAGCAGTGGTCTTGGGAATTGAGATGTATTGGTTGTAAGGCGACCAAAAAAGCAGATTCTCAAACTGAGCAAGAATGTGAAATTTGCGGCTCGCCAATGACTGTTAAGCGAGCGAGATGATCACTCTTCTTCAAGAATTGATTCGACTTCTTCACCTGCTCCAAACATAGAGGCAAATATTGCAGAAATTAATTCAAACATGAATCACTCTTCAGATTTGGCGATTTCTTCTGCCACTTCTTCAGTAGTCTTTCCAGAGGGGTCGATTCCAGCTTCCTCCGCCTTTTGTGCAATCTCTACGGCCTTAGTTTTTCCACCGGCTTCTAAATCGGCTTCAGTATTCGCCGTTGATGGATCAGCAACGACTTCTTTCAGGCCTTTGTGGAACTCTCCTTTGGATTGTCCTGCCGCCCTCGCTAGTTTGGGTAGACGTTCTGCACCAAACAGTAGAAAGAAGATTGCCAGTAGAATCATGATTTCAAATGGTCCGAACCTCATGTTGTTCCCTCTGATAGTAGCCAATAGGTCTCGCCTTGTCAATCAATCGGCTGCTAGCCGCCAGAAACAGGCGGAAGTAGGGCAATTTCATCACCGTCAAAAATAGGCTCATCTTCTGCCACTTTTATCCCGTTGACATTGATCATAAGTCCTTGACTAAGCCACATATCTAGTCCTAATTCCTCAATTACGAACCGGACTGAATAATTTGGAAGAATGTCAACAATGTGCTCTCTGCCACCCAATTCTTCTGCCAGCGGTCCAAATGCGAGAACCTTGGCCTGCATACCTGTGCTATCAAGCGGCATCTTATCAACCCGTGCCGCTGTCACATAAACGATGGCGGTCGCACTTTCCTGTGAGGGGCTTTGGAAGATATACGAAATGGGTGACGAGAAGGTACAGGCTGTACGTGGAATCGATTTGGAAATTAATTCTGGCGAAATGGTCGCAATTATGGGTCCTTCAGGATGTGGGAAAACCACGTTGCTGAATATTCTTTCAGGTATAGATGACCCTTCTGCTGGTCAAGTAATGGTTGCAGGGAAACCACTTTTCGGAATAAGCGACGATGAAAGAACAGATCTGCGTGGGAAAGAAATGGGATTTATTTTTCAAAAGTTCCATTTGCTTGATGTAATGAGCGCACTGGAAAATGTCGAGATTCCTTTGCTGCTATTGGGCTGTAACCCAGATGAAGCCAGGTCCAAATCAATGTCTGCGCTTGAGAAAGTCGGATTAGGTGACAGAGCGGAGCACAGACCTGCGGAATTATCAGGAGGTCAGCAACAAAGAGTCTCAATTGCTAGAGCAATCGTACACGAGCCTTCGGTCGTTTTGTGTGATGAACCAACTGGTAATTTAGATTCAGCTACAAGTGAGCAAGTCATGAATTTATTATCTGAACTAAATGATGCAGGCTCAACACTCGTGATAGTAACTCACGATACTGAAATTGCGAAACGTTGTTCAAGAGTGATTCGGATTTTTGATGGAAGAATGATGGTTGAAGAGGAATGAGCATGTTTCTTGAGACCCTCGTTGTTATTGCATTGATCACGCCAATCAGTGCAACTTCAGCATGGGTACTACGTAATGATGTAGAGAAACTCTGGCAAACTGTATTGCTATACGTAGCCCCGATTATCGATGCTTGGTTGGTATATTATCTGCTTACATGGATGGAGATGGGTTTGTTTGCTACATGGGGTTGTACAATATCGGCAGGAATTATTTCGAGCATCCTATTACAACCGATATTTTCTCCAAGAAGACTTGTAGTTTTCCGTTTATCATGGCAGCAGGTTAGGCGAAGGCCTAGACAAGCAGCGCTAATGATGGCAGGACTTTTGGTGGCCTCTTCCATTATCACATCCTCGCTTGTTGTTGGAGATAGCCTTGATGCAACTCTTAGTAAAGAAGTTGAAGCGGTTTATGGTGATACAGACATACTCATTTTCCAGAAAGACAGAAGAACTGGATTTTCATTTGATTTAGATAGCAACCTTACTTCATCATTTGGTGACGGATTACTAGATTCTGGTCTCGCTGATGATTGGTCGCATGGACTTGAGACAACCGCAACTCTCTCTCGAGATGATGGACTAGCACTTCCTTCAGCCGGATGGTATGCTTACCAAGGTTGGGAAGGAGTTTCTCTCAATCAAGTAGCTGCAGATGAATTGGAAATGTCAAAAGGGGACCTCCTGGAAATTTCCTGGTATTCTTACTCAGATGATGCAGAACTAGTCAAAGATTCTACAAATCTCAGCATTACCTCTATCATCTCAATGGATGGTAAAGGTGCCATGAGTGGCACGAAATCTCCAGCAATTTTCACCTCGCTAGAATTGGCTCAAGATTTACAGTCGAAGACATCGAAAGTTAACATGCTTAGAGTATCTCTTTCAAGCGGTTATGATGCTACTCAAAGTTTAGATGAAATAGAATCTCTCTTAGATGGCCTTATCGACGCAGAATCTTCTGGGTTTGAAATAAATACAGATGGTGATGCTATGTCTTTGTCTAATGGCGATGGTTTAGGCCGACTTAGCGCTGAATTTATGTCTTCTTGGTCAGAAAATAAGTCTGAATTAATCGGCCAAGGAAACACGATGGAAATTCTCCAAGTTCCTATTTATCAAATTGAACAAGGCGGCAAAATATTGACGCTGCCTGACGATAGAATAGACGAAATTTTGCTTACAGAAGGCGGCGATTGGTATGTTTCAGGAGGGGCGGTATCCTATCAAAAGCAGCGTGGGGGGTCAAGTCATGGCTGGGAAGTTCCAAATGGTGGTTTGGTAAATGATGTCACTTTACTGGATAATTCTCTATTAGTCGCTCATAGTGATGGTTTAGTAGAAATTTCAGAGGATTCTGATGAAGATTTAATTCATCATATTGAAGATAAAGAGGTGATGGTTGCTGCATTGTTCACACAGGATTTACCAGATTTGCCATCAACCATATTCTCTATGGATTATCTCGAAGTTTTGGGAGAAGATTGGCTCGCAGTAAGTCACATAACTGGTAAAGAGGTTTACCATTATTCTAATGAGGAGTGGATTCAAACTAACCTTGTTGGAGATTGGTTACATTTCGATACAGAATTGATGGTTGGTTCCGCCTCAACAGGGTGGGAGACTGTTTCTGGTCAACAATCTCCTAATCATCCCGCCGTGCGGGGAGGGATGTTAGTTGACAACGGTACATTATACAGATTCAACGGTTCTCTAGAATCATTGACAGAAATTGATCAGGTATGTGACCAAAGAGTATTTGCCTTTGATGAAAATGCAGTCTCAGGGGAAAACACCCTCATCTGTAGTACAGAATTTGGCGTAGTTATTGATTCAGGGCAATTGTCTCCTAGGTTGCCTTTGACGGTTGATATTGGAGGCTTCGGAGTAATGCCTCAGATGTTTTTGGCTACAGATGGAACGTTGTCGCCGCCAGAGGGTGATATGTTGATTTCATCTCGACTTTCTCTTCTTGAGTCATCAGAAAATGTCCTAATCAACGGTTTAATCCCTTGGGCTTATGGGGTCTCTGAAGCCCATATTTTGCAAATTGAAGGAAATATGACTTCTATTGATGCACCAGGTTTGGACGAATTGGAATCGATCATAATTGGTTTCATTAATCTAAGCGATGGTGAGGCTCTCGCTGCCTCAGCTGAAGGTGAACGCAGCATTCTGGTAATCAATAACGGTAATCAGTCGGCGATTTTACAGTGGTTAGATTCAGTATCTGGAGTAGAATCCATGAATTTGAAAGTAGTTGCTGCTAAACAAAATGCTCTTGCAACCGCAGAGGAAGGAGCAGGTGCTCTTTCGGCAATGTTCCTTGTGTTTGGGTCGTTTACGATAGGTGCGGGACTTTTACTTGTGTTAACTATCATAATGATGCTTGCCGAATCACGAAGAATGGATGAAGCGATCCTAAGAGCCATTGGATTGAAACGTTCTGATATGCGTTCGCTAGCGTTGACAGAAGGAGTGTTTACTTCAGCAGCAGCATCACTACTTGGTGGATTCTTTGGCTTATTCTTGGCATGGTTGGTCTCTATCGCCTTCAGTAGTGTGTTTGCAAGCGCAGGTGCGGATGGAATTGCATATTCATTTAGTTTTGAGAGTGTACTAATTGGAATGTCGACAGGATTCATAATAGCAATGTCAACGTTATGGGTCACAGCATTGTGGACTAGTCGACTAAATATTGTTCAAGCCTTGCGCAACCTATCTCCATTGAGGAAACGAGGAGTTCCTTGGTGGTTGGTCTTCTTGATGATTGGATTCAGTGGCACGGGCGTTTTATCAGGTCTGTCAATTCTTACTCTGGGGGCTTCCTCCTCGCTTAGATTTGCATTATGGCATATAGCAGCATCTTGCTTAATTGCAGGGCTAATTCCGATATTCACTTACATCCTGCCGCATTTACTTGGTAAATCAATCCGAAATACCGGGAGAAATACAATCTCTGCCATAGGTATTGGTTTGGCTTTGTGGGCTCTTTCCCCAGACTCCTGGGCACCAGTTGATTCCGGAGTAAAACCAGACGAGGTCACATTCGCAGTCATGGGCATAATACAGGTATTTGCAGGGGTCATGATACTGACAGGAATCGCTCCAAGATTTGTATCTTGGATTATTCAAAAATCATTCTTAGCAAAGCGATTTGGCCCTGTCGTTAAAGTCGCACTAGCTCATCCTTCTGCAGCACCAATGCGTACTGCAGTGATAATGGGGATGTTTTCTCTAACCATGTTCAGTGTGATTGTTCTTGCAGGATATTCAGTGCAATTTGAGGAGCATTCTTCAGGCTATGTAGAAGATGCTAGTGGCGATTTTGAAATATTGTTGTCTTCGTCACGCAGAGTTCCGATGGAGTTGTCAAACGATCCTAGTGAATGGGGTCTAAACTATACTCAGCCAGAACACATTGATGCGGTTGGAATTGTTAATCGAGCAGTTGTTTGGATTGATGATGGTGAAGATAGTATTGGATATCTTTTGCGAGGAGTAGATGATGGATTTGTAGAGCATGGAGCAATCCCTCTAGAAGACTGGGATAGAAGTCTTGGAGATACTCAAGAAGAAGCGTGGATTTCACTAAAATCGAATAGTAATTTTGTGTTTGTCGACAGTTCATTTGCCCTGATTGACCCCAACACGGGAGAGTCAATTTCGGGGATGACTCTTCCAATTGGAAAATCGATTTCCCTAATTGATATTTCAAACCCTGGAAATTCGAAAAATGTAACGGTTGGAGGTGTACTCTCACAGTCAAGTCAGTTATTCTCTCAAGGCATCTGGATGGATGGGGAAATTGTCGAAGAACAATTCGGAGGAGTTGCCACTAGAATTTATGTTTCCCACTCCTCGGATATATCCTCTGTTGAACTGGAAGAATCGCTTTCAAAAGATTTGGCTGGAGACGGAGTTTATACCTCGGTCATAGAGGATGAAATACTGATCATCCTCGGCTTGATTTTTGCTATACTTGCAATTTTCCAGGCATACCTCGCTCTAGGGCTTATTGTTGGTATTGCGGGAATAGGGGTGGTAACTTACCGTTCGGTTTCTGAGCGTTCGGGCGAAATTGGTATGTTGAGAGCTCTAGGTTTCAGGAAAGGAATGGTAATGAAAGGAATGATACTCGAAGTGACTTGGACTTCTCTACTTGGTATGATTAATGGCGC
>CAXGTB010000068.1:0-6824 GCA_964012565.1 uncultured euryarchaeote
ACTCCAGTAGATGTCCCCTTGATTCAGTTTGGTCGTCAGGTAAGAAGGCCTAGGCGTTGGTATCACACCTGTAGCGGAGAGCATGCAGCAATTCTAGCTGGATGTAGAGCAAAAGGTTGGAATCGTGCTGGATATACGCTGCCTACACATGAGGTGTTCCATGCATACATGTCTGAATTGAGAAAATTCCTCGGTGAAGACTGGAATCCTTTGCGAATAGCAAAAGATGGTTGTGGATTGCCTACGGTCTCCAATACTGTGGCTGAGTTAGCCAAAATCTATGCCGGATTGGTTCGAGATAAAGATGAAGATTGGATTTGGGAAGCCATGTGTAAACATCCCGACTTGGTGGGAGGATTCAATCGCTTAGATTCCACTATTCTCAAGATTGGTAAAGGTAAGGTAATCGCAAAGGAAGGCGCTGATGGTTTACTAGGAATGGCTATTGAACATCCAGATTATCCTAAGGGATTGGGAATAGTAATCAAAATCGCTCATGGCTGGAACTCACAAGCAACATGGTATGTTGCAAGAGCGATTCTAGGGTGTTTGGGAATAGAGTTGAGGAATCCGTATCCGCTAAACCGACAGAAAGCGTTTATTGTTCCCAAAATAGTTCCTGATTCATTACGCGAAGTGCTAGAGACAATTCCTACCTGGGATGAATGGGACCCAGATCGTGATCGTTGGCATTACGAGGTGGATGCATGATTCTAGTAGAGAATTATGTAGATGGGAAATTCATCACACTAGACGAAGATTTTGATGACATTTCTCCATTGGATTTTTCAGTTATCGCAAAAATCCCCAGAACTAAAAATGTAGATGATGCGGTGGCTGCTGCGAAATCAGCACTAACCAATTGGAGTGAATTATCTCTTGAAGACAGGTGCGATTGGCTTGACAAAATAGCCGATGCTCTTGAAAACCAAATTCATGAAGTTGCACGTCTCGAATCCTTAGATACTGGCAAACCAATGGATGTCGCATTGAATGTAGATGCGAATCGGTCCGTGAACAACTTCAGATTCTTCGCAGATTTTGGCAGGACTCTAGAATCTCAGCAATTTAAGATGGATGATGCAATAAATTATGTCCAAAGAAAACCAGTTGGAGTAGTTGGATTAATTTCGCCATGGAATCTTCCATTGTATCTCTTATCTTGGAAAATAGCACCTGCATTGTTGATGGGTAATACTATCATTGCTAAGCCAAGTGAAATCACTCCACTAACCGCACATTTCCTAGCAAAAGTTTGCTCTAGCATAGGTTTGCCAGCAGGTGTTTTGAATATTGTGAATGGCTATGGGCCCGAGGTAGGACAAGCTATTGTGGAGCATCCCGAAATTAAGGCTATATCATTCACAGGAGGTACCTCGACTGGAAAGATTGTAGCTGCAACAGCAGCACCGATGTTCAAGAAATTAAGTCTTGAATTAGGTGGTAAAAATGCGTCTATCGTCTCTGATGATGCTGACCTTGATATTGCAGTCCCTGGTGTATTACGTGCATCATTCCTCAATTCTGGACAAATTTGCTTGTGCGGTTCGAGGGTTCTTGTTCACTCCTCGATATATGATGAATTCATTTCGAGATATTTACAAGAATTAGAGGATTTCGAAATCGGACCAGTAATCAGCGATGAACATCGCTCCAAGGTTATTTCATACATCGAACTTGCAAAGCAAGAAGGTGGAACAATTCTTGCAGGCGGAAATGTTCCAGATAAGATAGGCGCTTGGATCGAACCAACTGTAATTGCGGGCTTGTCTCATCTGTCACGAACAGCAACTGAAGAGATATTTGGTCCTCTAGTTACTATTCACAAATTTGATTCTGACGAAGAGGCAATAGAAATGGCAAACAGTACACAATATGGGTTGGCAGGCAGTGTTTGGTCTAAACACAAAGGAATGGAAATTGCACAGAAAATTGAATCTGGAATGGTTTGGGTAAACACATGGTTGCACAGAGATTTACGAGTACCATTTGGTGGAGTCAAAGATAGTGGTGTTGGCCGTGAAGGTGGAATGTGGTCCATTGGTTTCTTCTCCGAAGCGGTCAATATCTGTGTCATGGAAGATTGAAGTCAGAGATACTTCTCGGAGTGTTGGAGGCAAACCAATGTCTGTACATGCAAACGCCCGCAAAGTGACTACTCACACCCTTCAAGAAATGAAGAGAGCGAGTGAGAAAATCACCATGTTGACAGCATATGATTTCAGTCTTGCTAAATTGGTAGATAGAGGCGGGATCGACGTCATTTTAGTCGGAGATTCAGCATCAAATGTAATGGCAGGTAGAGATACAACTGTGCCTATGAGCCTTGAACATATGATTTATCACGCACAATGTGTTGAAAGAGCGGTAGATCGAGCACTAATTGTTGTCGACATGCCTTTTGGCTCGTATCAAGGCAATTCAGCGATCGCACTTGAGAGTGCAATAAGGATCATGAAAGAATCCGGTGGTCATGCTGTAAAACTTGAAGGTGGTTCGGAGATTGTAGAAAGTATCCAAAGAATCCTAACTGCTGGAATTCCAGTAATGGGCCACTTGGGTCTTACGCCACAATCAATTTACAAATTCGGAACATATACTGTTCGTGCTAAGGAAGATGAAGAAGCTGCAAAACTAATTGCAGATGCTAAATTGCTTGAAGAGGCAGGATGCTTTGCTGTAGTTCTAGAAAAAATCCCTGCTCATTTAGCAAAGATGGTTAGCGAAGAATTGACTATTCCTACTATTGGAATTGGTGCAGGTCAAGATTGTGATGGTCAGGTATTAGTTTTACATGATATGTTAGGAATAACAACTGATTTTAGCCCTAGGTTCTTGAGAAGATATCTAGATTTGGAAAGCCAAATCACCGGTGCAGTAGAGCAATATTGTGAAGATGTTAGAAGCGGTGATTTCCCTAACGAAGAAGAATCTTACTAGGCGATTATTCCAACCAGCATCGCACCTGGAAGTATACATGATGCGATTCCAAATCCATGCCATATTCCGTATCTAAATGGAGGGTGGTTTCGCTTTGACCAAGATGCACATTGCCAAATCCAAACTAGGAATGGGAATGCGATATTGAAGTAATTCGGACCAAGTGCCCAAAATACCGCCATTGGTATACATACTACTGCAATTCCAATAGCGTGTTCTTTTACATCTCCAGAGTTTGTGAGTTTGGCTAAAAGTGGTGCAAAAGGGACTGAAGCAACTAATGCGATCATCATAGGTGGAAATTTGTTCTCATTCAGGATCAAAAAACTTGCTGCAACTAGAGAAATTGCGAACACTGCGGGCCAGACCACGTGTCGAAACTTCAGATCCGGTTTTTCTTCCATGTTTTGGCCCAAGAGTAGCCGATGAATAGAAGATGCGGAACCCTGTGGTCGTGTCATGTCGAAAGGAGGCATAGTCGCTGGCTGCCTAGCACCACACCCCCCGCATTTGGTTTACGCGGACAATCCTGAACAGAATGAACCAGTTTCAGAAGGTGGATGGGAGCAACTTAGATGGGGCTATGAAAGGCTACGTGAATCCCTAAAAGATGTAGATTATGACGTAATTGTTGTTCTTTCACCGCATTGGCAAACATATGTCGGAACTCATTTCATTGGAGTTGAAAGGTGTTCATCAAAAAGTGTCGACCCTGTTTTCCCAAATCTGTTTCGTTTCAATTATGATTTAACAATAGATGTAGAACTTGCTAAGGCGATTCACGACCAAGCAAAAACCGAGGGAATGTCAGTGAAAATGATGACAAATCCAGATTTCAGAGTGGACTATGGAACAATAGTGTCCTGCCACATGGTCAGGCCAGAATGGGATAAGCCAATCGTATCCATTTCATCTAACCGTAGTCTTTCTTACTACTCCGTTGAAGTAATGCAAGAAATGATGCTTGAACTCGGAAGGTCAACAGCCAAAGCAATCGAAGAAAGTGGTAAGAAATGCTTACTCATTGCAAGTAATTCATTATCACATCGTCATTTCGTTACCGAAACAAACCCACCTGAAGATATGAGTAAAGAGCACATCACAAGTCATGCAATGCATTTGTGGGATATGCGGATGATAGAGATGATGCGCCAAGGAAAATCTCAACAGATTATCAATGAAATGCCTGAATTCTGCGAACAAGCAATCGCTGAATCCGATGGAGGTGCATTGACTTGGTTGTTGTCTGCAATGGGAATTCCAGAGGAGCCTGCGATTTTACACGGCTATGGTACCATAATTGGAACTGGAAATGCCATCATGGAATGGCCTTGTAGGAAATGGGGTGAGTGAAAATGTCAGGAGAACTCATCAAGTCGCTTATTGTTCCTGCACATCCCCATCCTGTGCTGTGTCCTGAGAAAAATGAAGGCTGGCAAAAAGTCCGAGATGCATACGACGAGGCTAGAAGGCAAATTGAGGAAAGCGATGCCGATTTGATCATCATTTATTCGACCCTTTGGCCGAGTGTAATCGGGCATCAAATTCAGGCAGATCCAAATCCTGAATGGGTAATGGTAGATGCCGACTTCCACGACTTAGGAAGTATTCACTATTCTTTGAAAATCGATACAGAATTTGCAGAGGCATGGAATCAGGCCAATATCTCAAGAGGTCTTGAATCTAGAACAGTTTCGTATCATGGTTTCCCAATAGATGTTGGTTCAGTTGTTGCACTAGAATTACTAAATCCAGATAACCGAATCCCTGCGGTAATTTGTTCAACCAATGTATATTCTAACAGAGCTGAAACCACTGTATTGGCTAAGGCTTGCATGGATGTTGTAAAAGCACAAGGAAAGAAAGCAGTAGCAGTATCGGTAATGTCACTATCAAATCGTATGTTTACTGAACCAATAGAACCGCATGAAGACAGGATACATTCTTTGAAGGATGATGAATGGAATCGTAAAATCTTAGAATTCTTGGCAGAAGGACGCCTAGAAGACGTTAGTCAATTGAGCAGAACAATACACGATCAAATCAGGGTCAAGAAAGTAGTAGCATTCAAGCCAATGTGGTGGCTTTCTGCAATGAATGAAAATCGTAATGACTTGACAGGAGAAGTGCTTGCTTACGAAGCAATCCATGGTGCAGGAGCATCAGTTGTCGTACTCAATCCTGAATCCAATGGGACGGGAGACAAAGAATACGACGAAGATGATGTTGAGTTTTACGGCGGAGATAGAAACGTTTTGGATAGCGATAAATCATCAGATGTTGATAATTCGAATGAAGATGTAAATTCTGGACCAGAATTATATGATCCTGTTGAAGGCAAAAATGCAGTCAATACCAGTAAGGCTCCAAAACCAGTTGGAGCTTATCCTCATGCAAGAAGAGAAGGTGATTTGATTTATCTTTCAGGAGTTGGACCTAGGCAACCAGGGGATAATTCGATTCCCGGTGGTCCAATAAAAGATTCATCAGGAAATCCTCTGAATTACGATATTAAGGCTCAAACAAGAGCAGTAGTAGATAATATTGCAAGAATCTTAGAAGAAGCAGGATCTTCTCTTGACAATGTAATCGACGTTACCTCGTTTCTAGTAGATATGGACCGTGATTTTGGGGGATACAACGAGGTTTGGGCTGAAACTTTAGGAAAGGTTGGGCCGACTCGAACAACCCTTGCAATTAGGGCGCTACCGACGCCAATTGCTGTTGAAATGAAGGTCATCGCTAAAGTATAATTTCCATAATCCGGGAATGTATTGTAGCAAAGTGGAGCAAACAATAAGCACTTTTGGCCCCTGAGCGCAAATAACGGGACACAAAGTGTCGTTTTACGGAAATTTACTCGCGTCTAGGAGATGTTTCAATGAGTATTAAATCTACAACAAATAAATTGCTTAAGGGCGATATTTCTGGTGTAGTTTCTGATGTTAAGTATACAATCGAGAGAACTCTTGGTTTGAATGGAGTAGTAATTGTCACAATTGCTGCAAGTATTGGTTCAGGATTATTTGTTCTTCCATCATTTGCCGCTGCGATTATGGGTCCGGGGATTTGGCTAGCATTTTTGCTTGCTGGAATCGTCTTTTTACCAGGAACATTATCAAAATCGGAATTGGCATCTGCTATGCCAGAAAATGGTGGTGCATATGTGTATGTTGAGCGCTCGTTTGGCCCCTTAGTTGGTACAATCAGCGGTCTTGGATTATGGGCATCATTTTTGTTAAAATCAGCATTTGCTTTAATTGGATTTTCAGCATACATGTATGTGGTAACAAACCACTTCGATGTGACGACTAATTCAACATTAATCATAATGTCAGCATTAGCGTTAATCATCTTCTTGAATATCCTTGGAATAAAGAAAGTAAAGGCATTCCAAACTCCTATCTTAGCATTAACCACCGCATTAATAGTGATAATTTGTATTATCCAGTTGTTTGATGGAAGCACAGATTTTTCCCGGCCATTAGACGGAGCATTTGATGTCGCGAAGGATGATCCTACTCTTGTTGCAGAAGCAGCAGCGCTTGTGTTTGTAGCATATGCTGGTATATACAAAGCAGGGGCTATCGGTGGTGAAATAAAGCAACCAGAAAAAAATCTACACAGGAGTATGCTAATTTCACTCTTGTTAATCACTGTTCTTTACGTCTTTGTTACATTCATTATGATGGCATCAGTTGAGGGGGAATGGTGGCTAAATTCAGATGATGGTGCTGTTAGAGAAGATCCGATTTTTGCTTTCGTTGATGCTGTTGCTTCAACAAAAGTCGGTCTTGCACTAGCTATGTTGGCAGTACTCACAATGATATCAGGCGCTCTATCTGGTTTGTTAGCAGCATCTAGATTCCTATTTGCTATGGCTA
>CAXGTB010000069.1:0-6751 GCA_964012565.1 uncultured euryarchaeote
GAACATCTAACTTCAATTCTGACCATTCCATGGCTGGTGTCTTTGAGTTGAGTAATTTCAGCATCCTCAACTTCGTCACTAAATGCAGGCCACCCACATCCTGAATCGAATTTTGCATCAGAAGAAAATAGTAACTTATCACAATCTGCACAATAGTAACCTCCTGATTCGAAGTGTTTGTCATATTCACCAGTAAATGCTCTCTCAGTCCCATTTTCTTTCATTACATAATGCCGTAATTGGGCTTTCAGAGCACCTCTTAGAACGTCTTCCCAAGAATTGACATATTCTACAGGGTCTTTTCTTCCTATGGCATGGAATGCTAGTATTCTTTCAACATCAGCCCCACTAGTTCCACTTGATCTTCCTTGGCTATCCGGGTTGTAGGAGGTATTAGTATTAGCAAATATTGTGTCGAAATCAAGGTCGAGTTTTTGACATGAAATTAGAGAATCTCGGAGAATCGTTTCTTTGTCTCCATCGATGTAAGGGAGTTGAAAACTAACCTTTTCGCTATCCCAGTTTCCTACTGCAAATGCATTTGCAATAGCATCGTAAAATTCGGGACGACAATCTGGATAGATAGCATGATCACCGGAATGCACGCCCAAAGCGATTTCGACTTTGGTTTCTTCCTTAATCGCAATAGAAAGCGCATAACCGTAGAGTATAGATGCAAAAATAGCATTTCTATTAGGGACTACAGTTGCTTTCATTTGTTCTTCTTCGTAGTGTCCTTCTGGCACATCGATTTCATCGCTCGTCAAAGCTGAGTGGAATAAGCCCATTGCAGATGACAGATCTGCAATTCTGTGTTCAATATCATAACCTTTTTTGGACAAATATTCGATATTGGCTTTTGCTCTTTGAATTTCGATATTGTGCTTTTGACCATATTCATATGATATGCAACTTACTTTGTATCCTTTGGATAACAAATGGATTAACAATCCTGTTGAATCCATTCCGCCGCTTAATGCCATTACTGCTCGCATTAGTCTACCCCCATCCATTTGTGTGTTTGTAATGAAAGTCTCCATCCTGGAGATTCCTTGACTAGATTTTCTACGACTGCAAAATTTTTCCCATTTTCTTCTACAGAGTCGTTTTCCATGTAACATGGTTGAAGGTAATGATGTTCAAAACCCTGTTTTAATTCATCATACATCGAAAGGTCCTGTCCACAATATACGACTTTTAGTTCATCACCAGTTCTTTGTTTGATTGACACATTAGAATATAGTTGATCTTTGGGAGATACGCAAATCCAATCGATGATTTCAGGCACTGGTATTGTACCATTAGTCTCAACTGATAGTGTGATGTTGTGCTTTTTTAGTTCGCTTCCTATTGTATCTAAATCCTGGAGACATGGTTCTCCCCCGGTGAATATCACTCTACTACAATTGTATGAGAGAACTTCCGACAAAATGTCGTCTAAATCCATCTCCTTGTATGTCAGGAAATCGGTATCACACCATTCGCAACGAAGATTACAATTTCCAAATCGAACGAATACATGTGGTATTCCTGCGTGGAATGCTTCGCCCTGGACAGAGTGAAATATTTCCACAATCGGATAAACAGCCATTTCATCATCTCACAATGGTGGACTTTGTATTAATTGCATCAGTTCTGCTCTAGCTTCACTCTTGTCAAAGAACACACCCCGCATAGCACTTGTTGTCATAACAGCATTTTGCTTTTTGACACCACGACATTGCATGCACCCATGTGATGCTTCGATAATTACAGCAGTCCCAAGAGGTTTGACATGTTTCTCCAAATCGTCTGCGACTCCTTTGGTTATTCGCTCTTGGTTTTGTAAGCGACGAGCATGTAATTCTACAATCCTGGCTAATTTGCTAATGCCAACAATTCTGTCTGTTGGAATGTATGCCACATGTGCTCGTCCTTTGAACGGTTGTAAGTGATGTTCACAAGTAGAATGGAACTCAATATCACGTAGTAATACAATACCATCATAGCCTTCTCCATTGAATGTAGAAGAAAGAACTTCAGATGAATCCATTGCATATCCTTCATAAATTTCTTCGAATGATTCAATCACACGTTTTGGTGTGTCGACAAGCCCTTCTCGGGAATTATCTCCCTCAATGTAATTTAGAATCACACTAACAGCTTTCATTGCCTGCTCTTTAGATGTCAATTTGATCCCTCCACTCTACCATGTCTAGCATCAATTAAATCCAATTGATCTAGCATTTTTCGACAAGCAGTTCGTATAGCATCTGCTACACTCACAAATTTTCCATCATCGCCAACATGGAGTTTCAGGTCATCGAGTATCTGAGATGGCATGTCAAGACTTACCTTTGGCATGAAATGACCTGCTAAAATGTATTATTAAAGTATTACTCTAATAATACTCTAGTATTATTTGCTATTGTTTAAGCTTGGCTTGTTTCGCCCTTAGTCCGCCATCCCAACACATCATACTTTTCGATAACCATTGTATTATCATCATTGTATAACATTTGTACTGGGACCTATATGAATGTATTATTTCATGTAAATTATGAAAGAGAAGCCACTAAATCTTCTCTCTTAAACTGTTTAGCAGCAAACCATGCTGCCAGACCAGCGTAGAATACACTTGAAATAAGCCAAACAAGCACGTGTTCGATGATTATTCTGTCAAGCAATAGTTCTCTCATAGCGAGCAATATGTTGACTAGCGGTATTGCAAACCACCATGACTCAACGCTGTCGAGGTTGATCACTTGAGTGAATAATGCGGGGAAAATTATGAACAAAATCGCAGGTCCTAGAAGTGATCCTGCTTCCTTTACACTGTGTGCTTTCATTGCTAGTGCTAACTCAAACGCAACAACCATTATTGCAAAAATTACGACAGCTGAAAGAAGCAATAGAATACTAGATAGGGACACAGAAGGCAATCCGATAATAGAAGAACTTGCAAGATATGTAATGGCAAATAACAGGCCGCCAATCTGTAAAGCAACACCGGCACTGGTTATACTCGCAACAGCCAACCATTTTCCAGCAAGTAATTGTATTCTGGAGCAGGGTAAGCATAGCAATGCTTCCAGGGTACCTCGCTCTCTTTCACCAGCAGTCATGTCAATCGAAGGTTGAATGGCACTGGAGGCAGTCCAAATTGCGATAACCATTGGAATAAATAATGATAATACTAAACCTGCTTGTTCTCCTTTAGTTGCCGCATCTGCACTCTCGTAGTCTCCATCCCACTGGACAGGGTCAAGTGTTGATTCTGGCTCTAATCCAGCTTCCACTAGAGTTCCATTTACTACCTCAGATTCCCATACTGAAATGGCCTCGATTATTCGACTACGTGCTTCGCTAGAAGCTTCACTTGTAGACACATAAAGTATTGAAAATTTCCAACCGCTTTCATTTTCAATTAATCGGAAGACAGCTTGAGTTTCTTGATTTCTAATTCTATCAAGATCACCACCTATGTCTGATAAATTTTCGAGATCATCTGGAATCGTTTCGAAATTAATTATCAAGTTCGATTCATTAAATGAGTTGTGAAGCTCGTCACTAACATCACCTTGCCATGTTACGTCTAATTCCAGTGCGTCCAGTTCTGCTGCTTCTGATTGCAACAGTAGCGGCAATGCAATGAACAGAGCGGGGAAGATCAGCAGTGGAATCACTATCAAAGCGAGCAGAGTTCTCCAGTCTCTAATAAATTCGACAATTTCCTTCTTGGCAATTGTTGAAATAAATCTCCAAGAGTTACTCATCTTCACCAACTCCTTCTATCTGTGGTGTCCTTCCAGTCAAGAAAAGTCTCCACCATCTTGCAAGGCGACTTTCTTTCTTAGAATCCTCACTGCGTGACCTTGCTTTGTCAGAGGTTAAGGAAACATAAGCCTCCTCAAGTGAATCCTTTTGAGTAGATTCCAGCAACTCATTTGGAGATCCGTCTGCTCTTATTGTTCCATTATGAACAATAATTATTCTGTCGCAAACCTGTTGTGCTTCTGCTAGGTGGTGAGTGCTGTAAATCACAGTACCACCTTCATCACGTAATTGCCCAACTAAACTTCTAACAGTTCGTGCACTTGTGACGTCCAAACCAGCAGTTGGTTCATCCAAAAGCAATATGTCTGGGCCATGAGCTAGTGCTCGTAAAAGTGCAGTCTTCTGCCTCATTCCTCGACTAAATCCCTTTGTATGCCTGGACAGTGAATCTGTTAAGTCTAACATCTTGGCAAAATGACTTACTCGATTCCATGCAACATCATCTGAAATTCCGTAAATACGAGAGTGATATCGAATATTTTCCCAAGCAGTTAGACGGGAATAAAGACCAGTAGATTCAGGAACTACTCCTAATTTGTTCCTCATAGACGATACTGGATTGTTCTGAAACAATATTGAGCCCTTACTAGGCTCCATAACTCCGGCCATCAATCTTAGTAGGGTTGTTTTGCCAGCCCCATTTCCACCAACTAGTCCAACAACTTGGCCCGATTTAATTTCTAAATCGACTCTAACTAGAGCGTCGACATCTTTGAAACTTTTAGCAACGCCATTTAGTGTAAGCAGAGTTTCTCCCATGTCAATCTCTCATCTTTTTGATTCAACAGCCTTGTCTAACCTTGGATGCTATTTTTGTGCCAACTCAACTAAAACACCACCAGTGCTCTTTGGGTGAACGAATGCGATGAGTGAATCATGCGCTCCCTTTCTTGGAGTTGTATCAATCATCTGCACATCATTTTCTAGTAATATGGAAATCATTTCTTCTAAGTTTTCAACTCGAAAACAAACTTGTTGTACACCAGGACCTCTTTTTGATAGGAATTTACCAATTGGTGTATCTGGACCTGTCGGTTCTAGCAACTCAATTTTCGGTCTCATGGGATCATTTTCACTGGTAGAAAAAAAGCGTGTTGTAACACCTTGGTCGGCAACTATCTCGTCACTACCCTGGATGAGTCCAATCAACTTCCAAAATTGCGATGACTCATTGAGATTATCGCATGCAATACCGATGTGGTCGAGATATATTTTCATTTAATCACCTAAAATCCACTTGGAGCCATGTATGTTCCAAATACATCTTTCATGGCAGATATTATCTCACCCAGCGTACAGTCATTGCGTAACGCTTCAATGACTAATGGGAAAAGATTCTCATGTCCTTCTGATGCGACTCTAATGGAATCCAAGGACTGTTTGACTACGGAATTATCTCTCTTCTTTCTCAATTGTTCCAACTTCAATTTCTGTTTGTTACCGAGTTCAGAATCCGGCTTGAGTAGTGGTGGCATCTCCTCTTCGTCAAGTACCCCATGATTGATTCCAACTATTCTCCTCTCTCCAGATTCTACTTGAGTAAGATGTGTCCATGCTGTTTCATGAATCTCTCTTTGTTGAAAGCCTGCTTCAATCGCCTTCATTGCTCCACCCATCTTTTCGATTTCCAATATTTTGGCTTTAGATTTTTGATATATATCTTCAGTCAACATTTCGACGAAATGAGAACCACCAAGAGGATCTACTATGCTAGCAACACCGCTTTCTTCGGCGATAATTTGTTGTGTCCTTAAAGCGACTGTTGCACTTTCTTCTGTAGGTAATCCAAGTGCTTCATCGTATGAGTTAGTGTGCAGACTCTGAGTTCCTCCACAAACTGCAGCTAGTGCTTGGATTGTAACTCTAGCAATATTATTGAGCGGTTGCTGAGCAGTTAATGAGACACCAGCAACTTGAGTGTGAAATCTTAACATTGTGCTTTTCGGATTTTTTGGATTGTATCGTTCAGAGATCAGATCATGCCACAATTTTCTAGCTGCTCGGAACTTACTCGCTTCTTCGAAGAAGTCATTATGACAGTTAAAGAAAAACGATAATCTTGGTGCAAATATATCGATATCTAGGCCAGTTTCGATGGCCGCTTCGACATATGCTAGCGCATTTGCAATAGTAAAGGCAACTTCTTGGATTGCGGTTGAACCCGCCTCTCTAATATGGTAGCCAGATATTGAAATTGTATTCCAAAGTGGTATTTCTTTTGCGCAGTATTCAAAAATATCAGTAATCAAACGCATCGATTGTTCTGGTGGGAAAATATGTGTTCCCCTAGCAATATATTCTTTCAAAATATCATTTTGAATAGTTCCCCTAATCTGATTTTGCGTCACTCCATTTTCTTCTGCAACAACAACATACATTGCGAGAAGAACCATTGCAGGAGCATTAATTGTCATGGATGTTGAAACTTTATCGAGAGGGATTCCCGAAAGTAAAATCCTCATGTCGTCCAAACATGATATCGAGACTCCTACTTTTCCAACCTCTCCTTCACTCATTTCGTCATCTGCATCCAGTCCTAATTGAGTAGGTAAATCAAATGCCACAGAAAGCCCTTTTTGTCCACGTTCCAAAAGTAACTTGAATCTTTCATTAGTGTCTTCTGCACTACTAAATCCTGCATATTGGCGCATAGTCCAAAGTCTAGAACGATACATTCCATCATGAATTCCACGAGTATATGGTGGCTTACCTGACTCATCAGGTCCAGCAATCTTTGGTACCTCAATGCCACCAAGAGTTCGCCAGTCATCCTTTCTCTGGCTCATAATATCACCATCGCATAGAATCAATTTCATTACTTTCAATGCTCTACGCCACCAGGGCCATGTGCATGACCATGGGACAACTCTTCTTCAGTTGCCTCCCTAACTTCAACAACTTCAACGTTGAATGTCAGCGATTTACCAGCTAGGGC
>CAXGTB010000070.1:0-6745 GCA_964012565.1 uncultured euryarchaeote
ATCTAGATACAGCGGCAGCATATGCTGAAATTTTTGGACTTGTCACCATTCTTGGTGCAGCAATATACTCATGGTTTCAAATCAAGGAATTACGTCGTTCAAGGGACAGTAACACTGCAATGAGTCTTGCAGAAAGTTTCCGAAGCGAGGATTTTGTTGTCGGACTAAATGCAATCCTAAATGTCGAGATTGATACTTCGAAGTTCAAACCTGGAGATGAAAAAGCTAATTTTATCGCCTTTAGAGACCATTTTGGAGAAGATTGGCCAAAGGTGATGACGGTTTTCACAACTTGGGAAAGTACTGGTGTTCTTATCCATAGAGGTGACATGGATTTCCATGCATTCTATGATCTCTTTTCAGGAGTCATCACCAAAACCTACAACTCTTTTTCTTTCTTTTTCGAACCCCTCCGAGAAGATGAGACTGACAAAAATCTCGAGTGGTTTATTTGGCTCGCTGATCGAATTATTGAATTCGAAAGGGATGGTTCTGGTACGCCGCCTGCTCATATTGCATTCAGAGATTGGAAACCTCCGAATCGCGTTGGTTGAACGAAGTAATCAAAGTGGATTCAAGGGTCGATACAGACGCTAAACATTGAATTGGCTTTATTATTCAAACGAATAAGAACCCGATGTTAATCAACAATACTACTACTGTTAGGTAGACGCTTATTTTGTGAAGGATGTTGAATTTCCTTTGATTTCCCTCATCTGTAGCTCGATTTGTTGCAGGTATTATTGCGTAACACAGTAAAGCAGACGCTGTTGTAGCACCAGCGATTGCATATTCGATTGTGCTTGCATTGTGTCCAAAGTGCAAAGTTGCCAGTGTTGCAGCACCTAAAATGCTCAGCAGAATGAAGAATTTCGGCCATAGGGCACGAATAGCTTTTCCAAAATCGCTAATTTCGAGTTTTTTGAACAATGTAGGGGCAACGATACTAGTCTGTAGGAGAATTATTCCAACAATCATGCCAGGAAAATAGAAGTGCATGATTACCCCAAGGGGCATTCACATAAAAATTAGGCTCGAAATTTGTGACTTCAAACGAATTCGCTTGCTTCAAGAACCGGTCTCTTCAGGCTAGGTGAGAAATCGACAAGTCTTGCCATGACCTTAATTTCATCACCTTCTTTGTGCTGCAAAATAATCTCGTCTAATTCGACAGGAATCTTGACTACCCCTACATATGGTCCGCCATCAATCAATGCGTGGACCGATTGCCCACTACGATACTTAGGGTCTCCAATGAGGGTTCTTTCCATCTTTTGAATGCGCATATTAATCATGAAATCATTACCATGCTTTTCCATCAAAGTTTTCCTTTCACTAGAGAATCTAGCACCTTCCATCTCTAAAACAAATCTCTCGAATTCGGTGTCAATTCCCTCAGTCAATTCATCAGTTAGGACAGATTCATCTACTTCGATAGGAATAATCTCTTCCTCAGTAGGTATTTCTTCGATTTCTTCCTCTATGCTAGTCTCAGGAACATCTTCGGCAGTCTCTTGTGGATCTTCTTCTATTGCAATTTGCTCAGATTCATCTGGAGATTCTTCACTTGTCTCTTCAATTTCTTCAAGCACGGCATCAATTTCTTCATCATCGAATTCTTGTTCTTCGTTATCGGCGAGACCTAGCTTATTCCAAAGATGATTTAATTCTGAATAATTCAAAGTTCCATCTGCATTCAGATCAAAATCTTTCATTGCATCACTCACAACGAATACTGGTACGCTAAAGCCTGTAGCAACAGTTAGTGCGGTTGCTATTTCTTGAGGTTCTAGTTTACCATCTTTGTTAGTATCACCTAATTCTAACATCTTTTCAGGAGTCAACTCTTTTTCTTGGATTAGTTTTCTTAGTTGGTCCAAAACAATGTTGTGTGCAACATCAGTCGCTTCTTCACCGGACTCTGCCTTTGGAAGTTTGGAATTAATTTTGTATTTCCCTGCATCGATATTTTCTTGCAATTTTTCACGGCCTTGTTCTCTTAACTCTTCAGCACGCTGAGCCGCTCTTTCCCTTCCAGATTTGATTATGTGAGCGGCTCCAACTGCTCCAGCGCCACCTGCGACTCCAACCGCTCCTAGTTTCATGGCCATCTTGGCTAGGTCAGAATTGTGGAGTGCCTCGATTTTTTGTTTATCTGAGCCACTATCAATTCCATAAGCACTTGCAACAATCCCCAATTCATTGCTATCTAATTGTTCGAGAGATTTTCCATTTCTTACTTCTGTGATCACCCTTGACATGATTTGAGTGTTCTGATCATTGTAATGAGAAGCAGTATTCACAGGTTGAGGTATTTCCATGCCACTGTTGGCCACCCAATTCCACTGGCCTGTTGTATCCTGCTTCAAGACCATTTTTCCATCTGAACTTACCGCAGCCCCCGCTGAAGAAACAATACTGCCCGCTACTACTCCAAAAACACCGAAACAACAGCATCCAGCACCAAGTCCTGAATCGGTTCCCAAAATCATCTCCAAAAGCAAAATGAAAAACCCGAGACCTACTGCTGAGACTCCAGCTGAAGACAACCAATTTTTGGGTGTTTCTGTCTCGGACATGATTGTACCAAAGAGGGTCTAGTCATGAAGTTGATGCCGTCATGCCCATTTTGGGCGAGGCCATTCTTCTGGTTTGCCATTCTGCCAAGGAATTGTACAGAGTGCAGTTTCCATTTGTGACAATTCTCGATATCCTCTTTCAATTTGAATTCTAAACAACCAATCTTTGAGTCTTCCAAGTTTAATTCCTGGCTTTAATCCAGTTCTTTGCATTATCCATTCTCCATCAATCAGACATTTAACGTCGGTTGGATATTGTAGTGATCTAAGAATAAACTCGGTTTCTTTACCGAGAGTTTTTCTGATCGTTGAATGGACCTCAACTTCTTTGGAAAGTGTGTTTCTATAGAGCCTTAATTCATGCAGTTTTGGATATTTTTCTATTAGTGAATGAAGCATTTTCACCCTTGAAAAAATAGCCTTAGATACCTTTAGTCTTTCCAAGATGACTGTAACTTCGTCCAACTTAAGTGTTGAAAATAATATTGTAATTCTAGCTTCCAAATCTTCTGGCATTTCGTTCAGCAATTCGAATAAATCAGAGGGGAGAGGGAAGCCAGTTATCGCAGCTAAGACGCCATCCTTATTCATCCTTGATAGTACGGTTCCAGCATTTTCTCCAATGATTATTCGCGATAGCTCGCTCCATACTCTTTCAATCGACACCATGGCTAGCATAGCTCTATTGTCGATCAGTGCCGCAGATAATTCATAATCTGGATACCATACTCCGTTATTTTGACGGTCCATGAATCGATAAGCACGCAAAATTCTCAAGCCATCTTCTGAAAGTCTTTCACTTGCATTTCCAACAGCCCTGAGTTGGCCACTTTCAAGATCGGATTTTCCTCCATACGGGTCGTGCAATAATTCTCTGGCATAATCATAAGCCATCGCATTAATTGTGAAATCTCTTCGAGACAAATCAATTGCAAGACTCGAACCGAAATTTACGACGTCAGGTCTTCTTCCGTCACCATAGCCTGTTTCTGTCCTAAGTGTGGTTACTTCAAACATCGATTTTCCATTTTTGACAGTGACAGTTCCATAATCAATACCGGTCGGAATCGTATTCTCAAATATTTGTTGAACTTGTTTTGGCTTTGCAGTAGTACATATGTCATACTCAAGGGGAGTCCGTCCCAATAAACAGTCACGTACAGCGCCACCTACTATCCATGCTCCATGACCATTAGAACAAAGGACATTGAGTACATGAGATAAATCCTCATTTTTAGGAATCAATCCTTGAATTAATTCGCCATCAATATCGGCGATTAACCCTTCCTCCATGATTGGTGTGGTGCTCACCCTTTCCAAAGCATTATCCCATGCATCTACTTGGAATGTGCTATGTCGTGGGAGGCAGATGATGTTTCACTAGTGTCTTTGGACTGGCTCAAACCGCATGAAGAAATTAAAGTCAAGAACCGAGATAAATTGCTTGATATGACAAAAAGATGGGGTGGATTCACTAAGCCAATGTTGGTTGACTCTGAAACTGGAGCTATTTTGGATGGCCATCATCGTCATTCAGTTGCCGTTTCCTTGAATTTGAAGAGAGTTCCTGTAATTTTGATTGACTACCTTAGTGACAAACAAATCGAAGTAGATGTCTGGCCAGGATGTGGCTTAGATACGATCACCAAGCAGCAAGTTATCGACATGAGTCTTAGTGGTAATCTATACCCTCCAAAGACAAGTAAGCACACCATTTCTAACCACATGCCTCCTATACATGTTTTGTTAGAAGAATTAGAAAGAGACGAGTGATTAGCGTTTTGTAGCCTTTATTGCTTGCCAAATCTTGTTACCCTTTCCTTCTACCTTTACATGATGCATTGGGTTTGCGATAGGAATTACTGCAATATCTTTGAGAACACCTTCTCTAGAAATCGTAATTGCAGTCTCAACATCTTGATTACCATATATCGCTGCAGTGACTTCAGAAGAAGATTTTACTCTCAAGCCCTCAATTGCAACAATCTCGTCACCAGTGTGAATCAATTCTCTACACGGGGAGCCAGTAAGATGTGTTCTAACCTTCACACAATTTGGACTATTTGCAAGATTCAAACCTAACCATGCACCTTTGTTCTTCTTTTCTGCAACCATCTCTAGGCCTAGAGTTTTCATGGCAGAGTTAACATCAGGAGCTTCGCGTTGTCCGACCAGTGTGTCTAACATTGTACCGAGACGTCGTCCCCCTTGTGTGTTAACCAAGGCCCGTTTTATGTCTGAATGAGTAATTCCAGGGGTTTTAGAGGTTATTTTGTGTTCATGGTAAAGTGTTGCCATTACGTCATCCATGCCGTATTGTCCTTTGGAGCGCTTCCTTAGTTCCGCATCGAGGCAGAAAATTGCCATTTCTCCTTCTAAGTAGTATGAAATTTGTACTTCTCTACTGTAAGAATTAGGCCTGTACAAATGAATCCAAGCATCATGACTGCTTTCTTGTAAGGATTCATACTCCATGCCATTTCGATCTGTATGTCTTTTCATCTTCCTAGTCCAATCCTTACGCCAATCTTCCTCTGTCCAAGCACCGCTTCTAAGACACAAAATATCTCCAAGCCAAGACGTTAGACCTTCAAACCACCATAGCAAGTCAGAATGAACTTCTTTCTGTAACTCATAATCAAGGAAGTTTTTGGGTCTAAGTTGTTTAACATTCCATTGGTGTAAAAATTCATGACTGAAAAGTGAAACCAAATCTCTCCACTGTTCTTCATTTCCTTCTTGCAAGCACTTCCTCGGCATCATTGATGTTTGACTTCGAAGATGTTCGAGTCCACCTCTGCCAGATTCTGTTAGATGTAGAACAGTCCAGTATTCCCTCCATTCTGGGATGCCGAACAAAGCAAAGTGTTCCTCTATTACCAACCTCATGGCTTCAATCAGTCTGTTGACTCCCTTTTCAGGAATTGGCAATCCTCCTGAATCCCATAATTTCAGGTATTGAGTTGTGCCCATTACCTCGAAGGAGATCATTTTGTTTGCATTAGACTCCATTATCGCATCCAAAAATTCGTCTCTGCCTTCTGCTATCCATTCACCTTCTTTTCCTGAAAGCTGAGTTGCAGTCTCCCAACCTTTTGGTGTATTCAGAATTATTTTGTGAGTCTCATTCATCCTTTCCTTATCTATTCCTCTAGTAGGAATCATCCATGTATATGGGGGCATAATGTGGACATGAGTTGCATCCAAATGATTAGCCCTGCAGGTCATTTCAGCGGCAAGAAGCCTATATGTGAGTATAACCTTACTAGCGCCACTGACGCCTGAAATTCTTGCTCCATCCACGTCGACTCTAATGACTTTAATCTCAGTCCCATCACAGGTTGCAGAAATCTCAGACATATGTTGAATGGGTTCGCGAATGAAGTATGAACCAGGTACCCATCTTGGGAATCTTAGTTCGAGAATATTCTCGGTAAATGGGCCATTGATCTCAATCTTTACACCTAGCCTACGGCTAGAACCCTGAGTCGCATCAACATGAAATGAGATTCCCGAATCCATACTTATTCCTCCAGTTCATCAATAGATGTAGATAGATTGTTTGCTGCCATTTTTACTAAGATTGAATCATCTGTCGAAATAACTGCAAGACGTTCCTTGTCCACATCCAATCGACCATCCATTTGCTCAATTAACTTTGAGCGTATTCTTGGATTCAAAGAAGTGTTTTCAATCATCGACCATCGTAATGATGATGCCTTTGAATCATACCTTGATCTCAGCCAACGAACAATAATTTCCGGACATACAGTAGCTATAATTTCGATTCTATCATCGACTTCTTCAACCTCGCTTCTCAAAGTATCTGCGATTGATTTTCTCACCTTTGGATTATTATCTCTACACGCCTTTTCTAATATTTCTCCACCCGAGTTAACAGCGAGTGATGCAATCAAAGAACGCAAACTAGGGTCGTTAGAAGATAGGCCAGATTCAAGGGTTTCATGGCTGAGTTGCATCTTGTGCTGTGAAGCACTGGAGATTGCAGCCCTCCTTACAGCAGAGTGTTTGTCTTGAATTAAGGCGGATATCAGATTCTCATCTACTGAATTTTCAGCTGCAATAATTCTTACTGAGTGATGAGGGTCTTGTGAAAATCGCAAATGTAAATCATCAGATTTTGCGAGACTTTTTGCTGCAAAACC
>CAXGTB010000071.1:0-6694 GCA_964012565.1 uncultured euryarchaeote
AATAATTGGTTGACCGGTGGCGTGTGCTATGGATAGTCCCGCTCCTCCTTTCGCATCAGTATCTAATTTTGTCAAAACAGCGCCATCGAATTTCAACATTTGTTGGAAGTTTCTTGCTTGATCGACAGCGTCGTTGCCCGCCAGAGCATCGCCTACGAATAGAGTGAGGTGAGGGTTTGCTACGCGCCTAACTTTCTCAAGTTCGGCCATAAGATTGGATTTATTTTGCATCCTTCCAGCTGTATCAACTAAGACAACATCGATGTTTTTCGCTTTTGCTGATTCGACTGCGTCTCTTGCTATTGCTGCGCTGTCTCCTCCTCTTTGAGAAGATATACAGCGTATGTTTAGCCGTTCACAATGTGTTTCCAATTGTTCAATTGCCCCTGCCCTGAACGTATCTCCTGCTGCCGCTACAACTGAAATTCCTTGTTGCTGAAGATTGTGTGCGACTTTGGCTACTGTGGTGGTTTTACCTGTTCCATTCACACCAACAAACATGATTACAACCGGTGTATCTCCTTTTTTGATAAAGTTGTTAATTGAAGCATAGAAATCCCAGTATCCTGCTTGCAAAATCCCTCTCAGAGCCCTCTTCAGACTGGCCTCGAGTACTTTCGCAAGGTCTGCTCCTTTGCGCAGTCTTTGACCGATTAGATTTCTTTTCAAAGCAGACATGACCGCAGTAACAGCGTCTGATGAAATATCAGACTCTAACATAATCCATTCTAATTCTTCCATTAGGTTGTTTAGACTTTCACTTTCTTTGATTACACGGCCGCCAGATTCAACTACACCGCCACCTAAGTCGATTGTAATTCCTTCTTCCTCGATGGTTCCTATTCCGCCAGTAGGCGTTGATTTAACTTCAACTAATTGCCGACCAGTCGTAGTTCTCATCATGTGTAAATCTACTTTAGATCCCTCAAGTCTCTTGACTTCTTTACCGCCCCGCTTCTTCATTTCTTTTTCTTGGGCTTTCTTTCTAGCAGATTCTTTCTTAGCTTCCTTTGCTAGGATTTTTTTCTCTTTACGGGAGAGTTTTGTAGGCAGGACGTATTCATCTTCGTCGTCCCAATCGTCCCATTCATCATCCTTGCTGGTTGGCAATTGTAGTTCTTCTTCTTCATCGAAATCTTCCCAATCATCATCTGATGATTCAATAATATCCTGGGTTGGTTCTTCTTCTATGTTAGAATCTTGAATGTTTTTTTGATGTTGTGAAATTGCGTTGATTGCTTCCTCGCTACCTTCTTCTGCAGACAAAGATTCTGTGTCTACTTCAGATGCAGCATCTCTGACTTTTTTGCGAAACTTATCAAACAGCCCCATAATAACACCTAGTCATCAAGAGTTAACTCGCTACCGAATCCTTTTCTTCGGCGGCGAGTTGGCTTCTCTTCCGCCTTTTCTTCTACTTTTTCAGTTTCCAATTTTGGTTCTTCGGCTGATTCTGTCATTTCCTTAGCAGCGCGCTCAAATGTTGTTGCTAATTCTTCTATTCTTTGAGTTAGCATGGCCGCATCTGCTTCAAATTGTGATTTTAATTCGGTTAAATCGTTGAGTCTTTTACTCACTAATTCGGCTGCGTTTTCAGGAGATCTTTCGCCGAAAATTCCACTACCTAAATCTACAATAGTAGTAGATTCTTTAGGAATCGGGACCATTACGCCTGCCCCTAGTGGTATATGGCCATTAGAGCCCTCGGAAAGAGCGTGTAGTGCTCGTTTGGTATCATCGTGCTCCAATTGAACAGCTTCTATTCTCTCGATTTGTTGATTGATTTCTTCGAGGCGTTGACGATTAATGTCCACTAATCGTGCCATTCTTTGTAATTCACTGGAGTCAACCATGGCGCTCACCATTTGGGAGAAGCCTCTCTATCAAGAACCCGACGATTCTAATTCACTCTTCTTCAGCGGCTGGAGTTATTTTTCCACCAGCAGCAGCGATTTGGTCTCTAAATGCATTCAATACCATCGGTTCACTTGATGTACGAGGATCGATTTCTGATACTGATTCGATATTTATCGAACGGCGGTTTGCCTTGTGGCGAGAGCCAATTATCGAGTAGCAGCGGTGTTCTGCATCATCTGCAGATTCTGCGACAATGTCAATTTTGAAGTTCTGACGTTGGCTGCCGAATGGCGCTGTGCCGGATACACGGAAGGCTTGCATGAACCCGCCCACCTGTGAATGTGTCTTAAACGCGCTGGCGCGACGCCAATGGTCTAAATATTCAATCGTGAGATTGTTTTCAGATAGTTTATGCGGGGCGCAGTGTTGCTAATTCTTTCTTTGGCAATGTGCGCTTTAACTCCAATATTGGCTTCTGCAAATGTTATGGATGTAAATCCCGATTCTCGTCTAGATTACTTAGATGGTCGCGGGGTGGTAATTGCGGTAGCAGATACAGGAATAGATATGGATCATTCATGTTTTAGGAATTCTAGTGATGAAGTTGGCTCTCCGGGAGTTTCACATCGTAAAATCATACATCTGAATAATTCAACAGATGATTGGGATAACCAAGGGCATCAGCAATTTAGGCACGGGACACATATTGCAGGTATTTTGGCGTGCGACCCTATTGATGGAGATAGTAATATGACTTCAATATCAAGCGGTGCAAAATTGGTTGTTCAAGATATTGTGAATTCAAATGGGTGGGAAGTTCCTGAAGATGTTACTGAATTGCTTGTCGAGTCTTCAAGACATGGAGCGGTGATTAATTCTTGGTCCTGGGGAGATAATTCTGTGAATTATACTAATAGAAGTGAGATGATTGATGCCTGGACAGTTGAAAATCCATGGTCCCTTGTTTTTGTTGCGCCGGGTAATACTGGAAATATGATGCTTGAGCCCTCAAATGCTTACAATGTTGTTTCTGTTGTTGCAACAGATTCACAAGAAAATGCAAGTCTGTGGCAAGGAAATTCTCAGGGGCCTGATATTAATGGAAGAAGGGGAACTATGATTGCCGCTCCTGGTGTTGATATTGTTTCTGCAGATGCAGATGGTTCTATGTTTGGTTTGAATAATGGATCTAGGATGATGACTGGGACTTCCATGGCCACCCCTATGGCGGCGTCTTTTACAGCTCTTTTACAACAATTGATTGAAGATGAATATGGATATACCCCCTCTGCCCCTTTGTTGAGGGCGATGTTGGCTGCATCTGCTGAGGGAATAGATGGCGATTCCCCAAACCCAATTCAAGGGTATGGGCAACCATCGCTAGATAGTTTTGAAGAAGGTTTTTTTGTTTCGGACTCTTATTTTATTGAAAATTGGTCGGAGTTGATTCAAGAGCGAGGTGATAATTTGTCTCAATTGATTTCAAACCCATGGGATGGTGTTGGCGCATCTGGTCCGTTTTTATCAGAAAATGAAAGTTGGAGTCGTTTATTTTCCCCAATCCAGGGAGAGGATGTTGAAGTTGTAATGTCGTACAACGCGCGGCCGGCTAACTATGATATTGATGATTTAAGATTGATAATCCATACCTCTGATGGAAGATTTGCTGTTGATGATAAAATTGGCAGTTCGGGATATTCGCAATTTTATCATCAGTCTTTTGGAGGTCCTTTGACTAAGAATTCTACAAATGAAACTACTGTAATGATTAGATTACCAGCATCTCAGCTTGAAAATTTAGACTGGATTAAAATCGAAGTTGTTGCTAAAGATATTTTCAATGGCTCTAATGTAGGTTCGTTGGGTATAGAGGGGACTATGCTTGGGTTTGGTTTGGTTGCCACAGGAGTTGAAAACCTCACTCCTAACTCCGCACCAATAATAGAAATGTTAGAGGGTCCTGTCGGTGGGGAAAATTATTCTGATAATTTTTCAATAAATCTACAAATTACAGATAATGAAGGGGATGGTTATTTCCTTGTTGTTCGACTAAATAATACAAATTTTTCAATAGATTTGAGTGATTGTGCTGTTTCATATGGAATGTCTTCAAACTTCACATGTCAAATATCTATTTCTGAAGATCTTGTTCCATACCCTGTAAATAGAGAAGATTGGCGATTTGAGGTAGTGGTGGTGGACGATAATTCCTCAGAGTGGACATCTCCAAAAATTTCCAGTTTTATAACCAATAATTTCTCAATTTGGTGGACATCTCCGATGTTAGAAGATGTTGCAATTAATCCACCACCCGATAAAAATGGTGAGAGTGAGCAAAATCGTGCTTTGTTGTGGGGGATTATAGGTGTTATTTTTGGAGCGGTTGTAGCGGCTGGTGTAATGTTTAGAGGTTTTGAAAAAATGGTTTTAGATAATGTTCCACCGCCTTTCAAAGAGGAAGAATGAGAGTTAATCTCGCGAGTGAACATTAAGACTAGTAACACTGTGGGCGCGATGTCCGAAGGACAAAGGTGAGACAAAATGGGAGAAAGACTCTATGTTGGAATTGATTTGGGAACATACCAATCCACCATTGCAAGTAGTGCAGGATCGTTGGAAACTATTGAGACAATTGTTGGTCGTCCAAAAGACCCAGTTGCTCGAAATTTCCTTGGCCGTGATGTATTATTTGGAAATGATGCGTTAAAGAACAAGTTGGCATGCAATTTATACCGTCCAATGGCAGCTGGTGTTGCTCAAGATGATGAAGCAAATTTGGCTGCAGCAAAAGCATTCGTAACCCACTTGATAGAGACAGTAGGACCTGAAGAATACGATGAAGTGTTCGGAGTAATCTGCTCACCATCTCACGTTTCATTTACAGACAAGAGTAATTTGGTTGCAACTTTGCGTGGTCAAGTCAACGCTATAATGGTTGTAACTGAGCCTTTCGCAACAGCATATGGAATTGGAGAAATATCTGGTTCTATCTGTGTAGATATTGGTGCTGGAACAACAGACATCGCTCGACTTTACGGAATCTTCCCAACTGAAGAAGACCAATTAACCATCCAAGAGGCTGGAGATTGGATTGACCTTCAATTGATGGAATTAGTTCAGAAGAAATACACTGGTGCCCAAGTTACAAAAGACATGGTAAGAAAGTGGAAGGAAGAATTCTCTTATGTTAATGGAGACGACCGTGAACAAATGGTTGAACTATCTGTAGAAGGAAAGAAGCAAGTCGTCGATATTGGTGATTTGATTAAATCTGCTTGTTCTATGATTATTGGAAAGGTTGGAGCTGCTATCAAATCTATCGTTGCAAGCGCTGATCCTGAATATCAACCAATTTTGAGAAACAACATCATTCTATCTGGTGGAGGATCTCTAATCGACGGAATCGCAGATGCTATTGCAAATGATATTGCAGATATTGGAGATGTTACAGTAACTTGTGTTGACGACCCTATTGAGAAGGTTGCAACTGGTGCTATGGCATTGGCGCAAGATATGCCTGATGAGCAATATACCGCAATCAACTAAGGGTCCCATAATGGGTCCGAAGGACCCCTTGGGGAATGAAAGGTTGAAGAATGGTTGTTGTGCGATTGTGTTTAATGACGCTCGGCGCTGAGACTCCAGGTGGCATACGCCGTATGACTGAATCGACTCCTGATGAGCGTGCAGCATTGGAAGGAATGTTGCGCGCATATCCTGTTGATCAACTAGTTGAAGAGGTCTTAGTGGCCTGGCAAGAACTAGCTGATAGAAATGAGGATTTAGTCACATCTAAGCAAAGGTTACGTGTTTTAGAATTGGACCTTGCTGAAAGAAAAGACGATGTTGCTCCAGAAGTTGCTCAACTAAAGGTGGCTGAAAGTCAATTAGAGGATTCTAGTGCAAGAATTGTTCATTTGGAAAGATTACTCGAAGATTCTAGGAAAGAATTGGATGAGAACCGTTCCAGTATTTCTATTGAAGAGAGACAGGCCTTAGAAAAAGAAACTTCACAATTACGTGACTTGGCAACTCAACAAGATGATGTAATTGCCGAAATGGAAGGAAGAATGGCTCAAATGGTTGAGGCTTTAGAAAGAGCTGCGGATGCTGGTTTAACCAGTGTTACTGCTGATGAAGTAAGGGCTTTGAAGTCTAAAGCGGATGCTCTTAATGCTGATTTAGATGCTGAAAAAGCCGCGAATGATGCTCTTGAAGAGGAGCGTCAAAGATTGAGAGATATTGCTGATAGGTTACGTGGTCTCCTAGATGCAAGGGATAATCGTTTGGCTGAATTAGAAGAACAACTTGAACGAGTAATGCAGGGACCAAGATCTGTATCTGCAGAACATGATTATTTGGTTGAACAAATTGAGGAATTAAAGCGTAGACTTCTTGAAAGAAACCGTGAGTATGAGTCTCTTCGAAGAAGAGAGAGAAGATTGCATAATGATGTATTCGAGAGGGATGAGAGAATTCAACAAATGTCTCTTACAATCGGTGATTTAGAAGCTGCATTAACCGATAGAACTGCAGAGGTTAGAGAATTAGAATCTCAAAGAGATACTGCAGTTCACCAATTAGATGGGGTAAAGCGCACTGAAAGAACAAGAGAGGTTGTTGGACGTGTGTTTGCTGATTCTTTGTCTATGGTTAGAAGCCACGATGAGCGTGAATTGAGGAGAGAGGTTTATGCCAACTCTCCTGATGTTGAGAGAACTATTTCAGCACCAAGTACCGATGATATGCAAAAATTAGCAGATGGTGAAACTGTTGATTTGGATACTGCATTAGAGGTTATCGAAAAGGGAATGGACTTGCCAAAGGAAGCTAGACC
>CAXGTB010000072.1:0-6681 GCA_964012565.1 uncultured euryarchaeote
GTAAGCGGTGATACGTGTGCTTGGGGTTGGAAAGGTGGACGCGAAGTAACAACTGAGCCTCCAAACAAAGACTTCGTATTCTGTAGTTCAGTCGTTCTTGCATGGATTCGTCGATTAATTGCAATGCGACATCAGAGAGGAGAAGCAGGATTAGACGAATTGCCGGAAGGGTTCCAAGTAATGCCTTCATCAAGTGAATTGGATTGTGATGGAAACAATCTGAAACTTTCAATGATTGTAGATTTAGGAGAGGGTGGACTTGTCCGTCCTTGGGCTAGCGTAAATGTTGATGGGGTTGCAAAGATGAATCCAGCGCCTGAAGGGCTTGGTGCCAACTGGGTAAAGATTCATGATGGCCTGGCAAATCTAATACTGAATGCTCTAGAAACTCTACCTCTTCAATTACTTCAAGCCGCTGGGCTTGAATCTGAATGCAGTAATATCTCAGTGCAAGATGGTTGGATCACTCTTGACTTTGATGAATGATAACTTCTGAGGTTATCTTACAATCATCTCGCAAGCTATTTGACACACTGCAGTACTTTTCGTGCGATTTATGAACAATTCTTTCCACCAATTTTTTGGGAACATCCCCCTCTACATGATACACTAGATGCATCGATGTAAAATATCGAGGAGATTCGTCATTTCTAGTCGAGTCCATTTCTACCCAAACCTTCGAGAAATCCCTTTCTTTCAATCCAACAACTACGTCAACAATGGAGCATGCACCAACCATTTGCAATGCTAGTTGCATGGGACTTGGGCCTTCTTCCCAATTCATCTCAATTCTCTGGCCCTTGGAATTTATTCCTACCATGTTTTGGCCGCCAGTCCACTCGACGATTCCTTGCATAATGCGCCCAACTCTCAATAGAAGATGAACCCACCGTCGACCGCTGTGTTGATGAAGGGGGTCAAGTTCGCCCGTAACGAGCATCATGTCTGGCAGTCCAATAACTATGGAAAACGGAGCCCTAGTAGTACCAAATAATCCAATTGTCCACTATATCGAAGGTGACGGCATTGGAGTTGATATCACTCCAGTAATGATTGAAGTAGTCGATGCCGCTGTATCAAAGGCTTATGGCGGAAGCAAATCCATAACATGGAGTGAAACGCTTGCTGGTGAAAAGGCATTCAACAATACGGGAGAATGGTTACCAGAAGCAACTCTTGATGCAATGAGAACTGGATTAGTGTCCATCAAGGGTCCACTTACAACACCCGTTGGCGGAGGAATTCGCTCACTGAATGTTGCTCTAAGACAGAAGTTGGATTTGTTCGCATGTGTAAGACCAGTACGCTGGTATGAAGGAACACCTTCTCCAGTCAAAGCACCTGGTGATGTCGATATGATCATCTTCAGAGAAAACAGTGAAGATGTCTATGCAGGGATTGAGTGGGAAGCTGGCTCAGAAGATGTTGCAAAGGTAATCGACTTCTTAGTCAATGAAATGGGAGTTGACAAAATTAGATTCCCAGATACTTCTGGAATTGGAATCAAACCAATCAGCAAAGAAGGGACTGCGAGAATTGTCCGTGCTGCAATCCAATATGCAGTAGACAATGACAAAGAAAGTGTAACTATAGTACACAAAGGTAACATCATGAAATTCACTGAAGGTGGTTTCAGGGATTGGGGTTACCAACTTGCAAAGGATGAATTTGGCGCTGTTGAATTAGATGGCGGGCCTTGGTGTACCTTTGATAATCCAAATACTGGTACAACAATCACGATCAAGGACGTTATTGCTGATGCAATGCTTCAACAAATTATCACCAGACCTGCAGAATATGGCGTTCTGGTAACGATGAATCTCAATGGTGACTATATTTCCGATGCACTTGCAGCACAAGTAGGTGGAATTGGAATTGCGCCTGGTGCAAATATCAACTATGATACTGGAATCTCAATCTTTGAGGCGACCCATGGAACTGCTCCGAAGTATGCTGGTCAAGATAAAGTCAATCCGGGTTCCCAAATTCTATCTGCTGAAATGATGCTCAGGCACATGGGATGGAGTGAAGCCGCTGACCTAATCGTTAGTGGAATGGAAGGAGCTATTTCAGCAAAAACAGTCACCTACGACTTTGAAAGATTGATGGATGATGCAGAACTACTATCCTGCTCAGCATTTGGAAAGGCGATTATATCTCACATGTGATTGGGTACTGTAGCCATCACTTCGCTACAAAACCAAACTGGATTGTGATTCAGCGTAACCAAGTGTTTAGGTCTCTGCTGTTAGCAATAACACCGAAACCAAATCTTTCTTCCATGGCTCTTGCAACAAGTGCGAAGTCTGAATCTCTTGTAGCAATCAAGATTCCGCCTAATTCTCCAAGTGGCCTGTTTGCCATTGCTGTGCATAAACACATCAAGGTTTGATCTGCGATTTCAGGGAAGATGTCCTTATCCTCAATCACTGTTCGTAGAGGTTCGCCATGCATTCTCTTCATCGCGGTTATCTCATCGTAAATATCGCTGTGTTCCAACAAGAATTTCTTCAAGTCTGTGCGAATATCCTCGTCATTTGCCTCATCCTCTATATGCAAATCCAGGGGTTTCCAAGTGGAAAATTCAGAAATAGCCTGGTTAGCGATTTCGACCAATGAATCCTTGTTGACAACTTCGTCAAGTTTACCTTCTGCTACTAATGTCTCCGTGAATCTCTCGCGGATTCTTTCTACGTCTGCAGCAATAGAGACTAATTCTGTTTGCACTACCTTTGGTAGCCACAATTGAATGACTCCTTCTTGAGCACGATGTTTTAGGATACGATGGAACCTCCCCCTTCCACCAATATCTAGGGCCGCTTCAGAGTTAATTCCTAACTTCTCAGATATCTTGTAATGCAATTCATCAATCAGGATATTTGTATCTACTATCACAAGAGGAGTTAGCGCAAGATGGCGCAGGTATGCTCTTTGCTTAACTGGTAAATTGTGGCGATGTGTAGCGAAAAGCCTTCTCTCCGCATCGGCGAGTCTCTTGATATCAAGAACACCAAATTTGCCAGAATTCTGTGCGCGTTCCAATAACATCAGGCCTTCCAAAGGTTTCTCCGAAGATGCAGCCAACGCTATTTCGTAAATTTCTTCTCCTGAAGGTTCGTGTAACATTGCTTGAGCATAGCGGTTTTCGAATGTATGACGGTTTCTACGACGCTCTCTTTGCAGAGAGTTTAGTGCAGCCTTAACTCTACCAGAGAACGGTTCTCTTGGTAGGGGGCGTGGGTGTGAACTTGGATAATTTCGCAACATGTCCAGTTCTTCTTCAGAATGCTTGACTCGCTTCACACTCTCTATCTTCCCGAACTGATCTTCTTGATTTACCAACTCGGTTCTTTTTACGAAATTGGTAAGCATCCTAGTAGCCTCATCGGTGTTTCTTTTATTTGCAGCTACATGAGATACATTGAGATAAAGTTGGAACCTCTTTGTTAGAGCCGATTTGAGCGCTGGTTCCTTCTCGAGGAGAGAAACAGCCTCTGACCACTGCTCTGCGTGTGCAAGATGAATCAGTGCCTTGCGATGTAGGAGAATCTTGTGCTCATAATCGAAATCCTCGTGATCTCCGGCTTTCTTGTAATCACGTGCTGCATTTAATTCGTCATTATTGCTTACATGCATCGCTGCTCTTGCCAAAGTGTGCCAAGGCGATTGAGGATCGTTTTCTTGATACCATGAAACCAGGTTTGTTAGACCGATGTCGTGTTCCAAAACCAAATGACGCACCGCTTGCATCATCGGCATTGCTGTGACCTCGCCAGAAAGAAGACCATCCAGTAATTCTACAACTCCTTTTGATTTACCAGTTTGAAGTAGCCAAGATGCGCGATTAAGTCTCAGCGTATCGATTACAGCCGTGAATAGTCTCAACTCGATATCACTCAAATTTGCTTCACTAACACTCTTTACTAATGTATCAATGACCTTTGAATCCGCAAGACCATCTCCTCCATCTCTCAAGGCTTGTTTACAATTATTGAATGCCTTAATTCCATTTTTGTCAAGTGTATCTACGACCCAAGCATCGTCGGATTGAGCAGCCCCATCAAGCATCAAAACAAGCCCTCTGCTCGCAGATGAAAATGCATCTGGAACCTCTGCTGTTTCTACTGTTGATAGTGCATTTTTTCTTGCTTTCCTTATGGTTTCAAAGCTCCACCCTTTTGTCTTAGCAGGCAACAAGTGAACGACCAATAGCGTAGCATAAGGGTGCTCTATACTTCGATTCTCATCAGCAAACAATACCTCTGCTAAGCGAGTAAGGTCAAGTCCTCTTGAAAATAAATCAATAGATGCATCGAGTCCTAATGATGCTCCTGTGTCATGCAATCTTCTTGCTGCAGCAAATCTTAGATTGTTACCAAGTTCAAAATCTATGACAATTTCTGATAGAGCCTCCTCTGAAAGAATCGTAATTTGTGATTCTAGCCAACCGAATGCATCTTCACCAAGTTCTTTGACAAGTGGGAGTAGTATTGCCATATCTGCATCTGATTCTACAGTCAATGAAGTTAGTAATTCCAATGCCAAATCTGCTGAACCTTCACGGACAAGAGATGCTAGTTTCCACCATGTCAAGGCTTCACGTTGTTGAGAAGTTGTTGAAAACTCAATACCCTCTTGAATCTCATCACTAGACAATTTGGAGGCTTCTTGTGGCATTAAATTCCATGCTTCCTTTTTCCTTGCAAGAGATAATTCATCATCTCCAGAAAGTGATCGAGACTTATCCCAATCACTTGCTTTACCTTCTCGAAGATTTACTAAATCTGTAAATTCATCCGCCAATTTCGATTGTGATTTTGCTAATTCCTTGAGAGACTCTGAAGCATCCCTGCCTAAGTGGATCTGTAATAATACACTGATAATTGAAGCATCTCCTTCAAGGGATTCTAGTCCGGAAATATCCCTTAGCCCCCTCTTTCCTTTGAGTTGGGCCTTTGCTTTCTGTAAAGCCATTTTCACTGTTGCATCCGAGGATATCGCTTCAAACTCGGCGAGTGTAGTAACTAAGGATTTGGAATTTTTAGGATCTATTCTTGCACCAGACACTTCGAATTTGTCCGCTTTTTGTTCTGCTACTTCATTCTGCGGGAATGCAGCAAATTGTGCAAGAATCGGAGTTGACTCAGCCATTTTTGACCATACCGGATGTACTCCATTAGTCGTTGCATCTTCTCTTAATCCATCTAAAGTTTCATCCCAGGATTCTTCCCAATCTTCGGAATACAAGGTCTTCCTAATCAACAAAACTGCTAGCCTGTATGCGACAGGCGACCCATCGTCAATCAGTACTTCTTCAGCCTTAGGAAGCCATTCCATTGGCCCTGCAGATGAACGGGTACCTCTTCTTGAGCGTGGACTTCTTCTGGTTCTAGCCATCGGTGAAGATACTCCATCTTCTTCGTCTGGAATCTGAACCTCGTGAAGAGCGATTAGTAAGAGGGATTTCCATGGTTTGTCAAGAGCCCTCCATTGTGCAGTCTTTGCGACTTTTGATTGTCGGGTTCTAGGAGGGAGGTTTTCAATCATTCCAGATTTTAGGCAAACAGCTAGGTTGTTCTCTTGCAGCGTGTTCACCCCTACGGGGTGAGCGCCTAAGTCCGACCTCTTTAGAGCCACCGGCTACGAATCATTCCAAAGAACAATGAAAGGGGAGCCTTTGCATTAAGAAACAATGGCAGCAGTAAACACGGTTATCTTGCTGCTGCACCCCATTACTGCGGTTTCAATATTGGGATGGATGTGGTGGCAATACGGCTGGAAAAAGAAAAGCCGGGATTTGAGCGGAGAAAGCCGCCAAGATGAGTTGGAACGGCACGAAAAGGTTGGAGAGAGAATTCTACAAGCGGCGATATTGTCTGTTCTCATCGCATTTGCTGCAAGGTGGTATACTGGACTTGGATTAGTTCCGGGCAGCCTTCATGGATTTACAGGACCAATTGGCATAATCCTACTTTGGATTACAGCACGTTGGGGAAGGAATTCTAGAAGGGATAAATTGCAAAAAACAAAACACGGAAGGGCTGCTGATCTTCTTATTGCCCTGATGTTTTTCCACTCATTCCTTGGATTCCTTTACCTCTTTGAGGTTCTTTGAACCACCGAGCCATTTCGGAGTCCACCAGTTCCACTTACCCATCAACCTCATGGTTGAAGGTACAACTAATGCTCTGACTATTGTCGCATCGATGAATATCGCCAATGCCAATCCTAATCCTATCTGTTTGAGAATTACAACCGAAGATAATCCAAACGCCAAGAACACAACTACCATGATCGCTGCTGCACCCGTAATCAAACGGCCAGTCTTCTGTAAGCCGTTTGCAACAGCTTGTTTGTTGTCTCCAGTCGCCTCCCATTCCTCATGGATTCTTGATAGCATCAGAACTTCATAATCCATGGACAAACCAAACACGATACAGAACATTATCACTGGATTTGTTGTTTCAATCGGCTGGGGTGTAAAGTTCAGCAAATCAGCCCCATAACCCCATTGGAACACAAATACGAGCATTCCAAACGATGCTGATATCGATAAAATATTCATCACAATCGCCTTAATTGGGATTATTACGCTTCTAACTTGAATGTAAATCAAGACCATAGTTGAAATGAAGATAAATGCGATAGCGATAGGCAGTTTGTCTTTTATTGCATCCAAAA
>CAXGTB010000073.1:0-6541 GCA_964012565.1 uncultured euryarchaeote
GAATCAGAATCATTGGATATGCAAATTGTTGGAGAGTATAGCGGCACTCAAAGTATTTGTTGGCCAATACAAGGCATGGATTGTCCTCATTGTGCATCTCAGGCAATGAACGCCCTCAATAGATTGAACCATGTCAACACTTCATTGGTTAGCGCAACTGAGGGGACAGTAACTGTCGATGTTGATTTTGAAAGAGGTAGTATTGCGGAAGCGTCAGCTGTTTTACGCTCTTTAGGTAACCCACCAGATCTTCCATTTATGCAAATTTCAGGCGTGAACTCAAGTTCTATTGCAGTAAGGCATGATGTGCCTATCAAAGGTTTACCTAGAATCTTTAGACGTCAACCAGGAGTTCTTGATTGCGAAGTTGATAGAGATGGAAATCTAAAATTACAATTGGTGCCAAACCTAGCGAAAGAATTGCAAATTGCGATGGATGAGTCTTTGAAAAATGTGATTGGAGGAGATTTCAAATTAATTCCTGAGAAGATTAACACAGTCACATCAAGCCAGTGGAGAATGATAGGTTCAGGTTTCGCCTTCTTGATGCTGATATCTTTGCTCGTAACTGAATACTTCATCACAGAAAATAAGTTGGTCTTAGGAGCAATAGGTTTGTCAGGAGTCGTTTTAGGCGGCCTCAAGATGTTCTCAAAGGCTTTAGCCTCAATACAAAATCGCCAATTTGGGTTCCAAGTACTTACCTCATTAGCCGTAATAGGGGCCTCGTATCTTCAAGCATGGGAGGAGGCATTGATAGTTTTGATTTTGGTCGCATGGACCGAACATATGGAAAATGAAGCCTTAATCAAAGCACGAAAAGCGATGCAAGGCGGCCTGGATAGGTTGCCTAGAACCGCGCGCAGAGTCCCAAAGAAAAAGCTAGACCAATTTTCGAAATCGTCCATTTCAATTGCTTCAAGTCCTATGTCCATGGCTCCCGTTGCTCAAAAGAATTCAGAAACCGAAGAGATTCCAGTTGGCTTAGTAATGCGAGGAGATCGCCTCGAAATAAGAAGTGGAGAACTTATTCCTGCCGATGGAAAAATAATTTCTGGCACAGGTTCTGTAAATAAGGCTCCTTTAACTGGTGAATCAGTTCCTGTTGATATTGCAGAGGGAGACGAATTACAGGCCGGTTTAACATTGGCTAGAGGTCCGGTTACAATCGAGGTAACTGCAGTCGGAGAAGACACTCGTCTTTCAGGATTGATTGACAAGGTCCACGCCTACAAGGATATACCAACTAGGTTACAAGGCACATTGGAGAATTTTACAGCGCTATGGGTGCCAACAGTACTGATTGGGGCAGTTCTGGCTTGGATACTAATTCCTGGTGCAGACTGGAAAATAATCCTTCTATTGTGGGTTGTTGCTTGTCCCTGTGCTCTATTATTGGCTTCTCCAGTACCTCATGCTGCAAGTTTGTCTCTCGCATCTAAATCAGGTGCTATTGCGCGCGGTGGAGATGTAATGGAAGCCTTATCGAAAGTTAATTTGGCATTACTAGACAAAACAGGGACACTTACGTCTGGTAAGCCAGTTATAGGAAAAATGACCCTCTCTAGGGGTAGGCGCAGAGATTCCGCTATTGCTCTAGCAGCAGGACTTGAAGCATCGTCAAATCATCCATATGCTCAAGCAGTGATTGCTTTGGCAGAAAAGGAATCTATTGAACCATTGCAAATCACAGATCTAAGCGACGATGGTCATGGAGTTTCTGGAAAAATTGAAAACTCTGAAGTATCATTTGTTAGAGCAGAAAAATCACTGGTTTCCGGTTCATTGCTAAAAGCGTTAGAAGAAGCTCTAAAACAGGGACATGGAGCAAGCCTTCTCCTAAAAGACGGAAAGCAGGTTGCTTTGTTCACATTCGTTCACGATGATTTGCGTGAAGGAACAGATGAGCTAGTTGCCGCACTTTACAAACTTGGCGTGAATGTGGAAATTCTTTCTGGTGATAACCAAGAAGCCGTTAATGCATTAGCCAATCGAATTGGTGTCCAAGAAAGTGCAGCAAGGGGTGAAATGACTCCTGAAGGTAAGGTAAAGTGGGTCCAAGATCGTTCATTAACTCACATTACTATGATGGTCGGTGATGGTTTCAACGATGCAGCAGCTATGGCTGCATCAGATGTAGGAATTGCAATAGGAACTGGGGAATCTGCTAATCTTGAGGCGGCAGATGTTTTGATTCCCGGAGATGATCCCCGACTCATCGCCGAATTGTTGACCTTAGCAAAAAGAACAAATTCAGTTCTACTATGGAATATCAGATATTCTGTAGCGGTAACTTTGTTCCTAGTTTACCTTGTTTTGGCGGGAATAAACGACAGTTTGGCCTTTGGTGTTCTTGTACACGAACTGAGTGTTATTGGAGTAATCATCAACGGAGCACGTCTTTCTGGTACGGGAGGGACATTCAAACTGATTGCCGATATATTCCATTCAATTTGGAAAGGCACATTGGATTCCTTCAAATCCCTCTATGATTCAATTTAGGTAAGTATTCCAAACGCTACCTTCAAGCCTCATGGGCGATAAGCCCGCAATAACGGTGGACCCTGATGGCGAGAATTCATGCAGACCCGGTTAGTACTTCTTTGATGCATCCAACACGTCGCGCGCTGTACGTGGCGCTTTTGGAGGCTGATGAATACACAACAGTACAACTTCAAAAGATAGTTGGCGTAGATCGCTACAATCTATACCATCATCTGAGGAAATTAGAATCCTTAGGTTTGGTAATGAATCATCGTGACCAAGGACGTACGCGTTGGTGGTGTGTAATCGACAGAGTGCCACTTCCAAGCGATGGGAGTTCAGCATCTAGTGAAAATTCGATTGGTTCTATCGATCTTTCAAACCCGAGAGTACAAGCAGCTGCAAGAACAATGCTGCGAGAGTTGGCAGAATTGTCAGGAACTCAAATAGAATTAGATTTGGCAACCTTGGAAAATCTAGAAATCATCGGTAGGAGAAACTGATTAGCAAAATCTCTCAATAATGATGACAAGGAGGAGCAATCATGTCTGAGGAAGAATCGCTACCAGGGATTGAATCAAGAATTCCAGCTCCAGACCTTTCTTGTCCAAAGTGTGATAATTTACTTCCAAACGGCCTTGGAGTAATCACTTGTGTGATGTGTAAAACCGAAGTCAAAGTTGAACATGAAGGCACTCGAAAGAAATGGCGAGAAGAGAAGATATCTTGTCCTAGTTGTTCCAAGGTACTTATCTGCGGTGTAGGTAAAAGGCCTGCAAATTTGCAATGTTCAGCATGTCAAGCACATTTCGTATTGAATCCAAACCGGCCAAAAATTGAAATCTCTTGTCCAACCTGTGATAGAAAGTTAAGGATGAATAAGAGGCCTGGAAAGAGGGACATTCAGTGTCCTGCTTGCGAGGCTGAATTCAGCATTACATTTTGAGGTGATTGGGTGAAGACAACATACAGGATGATGGGATTGGCGGACTACATCACTATATTCAATGGATTATTAGGGACAATGGCAATTCTATTCTTGATGCTCGCAGTTGAAGATATGTCCCAACCATATTTTGAGGGTGGAATCAAGGCAAATTACATCTGGTTAGCAATGCTTTGTATATTCCTATCTGCTATTGGAGACATAATAGACGGACCAATTGCAAGAAGATACTCCAAGAAACAATTACTCGGAGGATCACTGGACATTATGTCTGACTGTATCTCATTTTGTGTAGCTCCTGCACTTATGATATTTACAATGTTTAGTCGCTGGGGAGAAGCAAGCCCAATCTGGACAATTTCCCTTGCAGTAGCATGTTGCTGGATGATCGCTTGTGGTATGCTGAGGCTGGCAAGATTTCAGCATGATGAGGGAGGATATATTCCATACTTCCATGGATTATCATCTCCGGCAAACGCCCTTATGTTAATCTCGGCTGCTGGTTTAATTTGGCTACAACCTTCTTCAGGAATTGGACCAGATTTGTCCGAATGGGGTTGCAATTATTGTTTCGGAGAAGGGAAGAAGCCATACTTAGATTTCACAATATTCCCTTTACTTTTGATTAGTGGAGGCTTGATGATTTCTGATAGGCCAATGTCAAAATTGAAGGGCGGACTTCCGTTGAAACTATCAATTCTGCAGATGTTTTTGCTACTACTTGCAATAATTTTAGCGTCGATTTCAGCGGAAACCTATGGTATAGATTATGATAATACTGAATTAGTGTTCATATTGTTTACCTGTTCGTTGATTTTGAATTTGATATATGTCATCGGAGGTCCCAGTTTGATACCTCAATTTTCAGAGTCTTCTGAAGAATAAAACGGCACGCATAATCTGTCGTATAAATCGCATCGCGACGTGGTTCACATATCGCGCTCCTTATCTATCATGAGAAAGCCATGGGTTACCGGATGGGAGTATTATGAGTGCTAGCGATAGCAAGTCAGGAGCAAAAATAGGACTTAGGAGAGGAGGCTCTCCTGGTCAAGTCGATCTCTCAACATTACGGGCACAATTTACGTCAACTCCGTCCCCATCCTTGGATCAGACGTTAATGCAAAATTCACGTTTTAGAGAGGAAGAAAAGCTACGTGCTAAACTTAGAAGGGAAAGTAAACTTCGCCGAGAAGCACTGAGCGAGAGAATTTCTCTAATGCAAGACAACATGGCAGCAGATATTTCCAGACAGCATGATTTGTCTTTGGATGCATTCGAAAGTGAGCTAAGAGGGCAGATGGAAGCAGAACTGTCTAAACTTGAATCAGAGACCCTAACACGCGAAGAAATTCGATTAAGGGAAATGCATGAAATGCGTCTTGAAAGAGAGGTTACAACCTTGAAAGAGGCCTTGGAAGTAGAACAAAGTCGTAAAGTAGAGGAACACAGAGTTGCTGTAATTGCTCAATTGGAAAGTCAACTTTCCGACGAGCATAGGAATCGATTATCTTTCCAGCGAGAAAGATTAGAAATCGAATTTAATCAAGCACTTCAACGAAAAATCAGAGACTTAGAATCTACTATTCAGAAAGAAATGGAAGGTAGGTTCCACGAACTTGAATCAAAAGAAGTTCAGAAGTTAGAAGAAGTTCAAAATCAAAAACTTTCAGAGAGAGAGGAATCTCTACGAAGGGGCATTCGTACTAGGCTCGAGCAGCAACTAAAGTTGCGCTTGAAACAAAGAGAAGCAACTATGCGAGCAGAATACGAAAGACGCAGTCTCAGATTAGAAGAGGACGTCGCCGCTTCAATTCAAGAAGAATTAGAATCTCGCCTTAGTTCTGAAACCAAGGAAATGGAAGAGAGGATGCGCCAAGATATCGAATTAGCTGTGGCTCGTCGAAGAGAGCAACTAAGGGCGGAAGTTGAGAAACAATTAGAATCCAAGTATTCTGAAAAATTATCTGATAGAAAGAGCAGATTAAAGGAAAAGTATGACTTGACATTCTCCAAGGCTGTCGATGATATTTCTAAATCCCTGGAATCAGAAATTGAAGTAGAACTCGAATCAAGAATGGATCAAGAGTTCGCTGCTTACAGAAATGCAAGAGAAGCAGAAATACAAAATCGCTTGGCACGCTTTAGATATGAACGTGAAGCAGAACTTCAAGATCAAATGTCGGATAGATATGATTCCAAGAAAACAGATTGGTCTGAGCGCCTAGAATTAGAATTCAAGGCAAGAGAGAATGCAGCAAGAAAGGCAATTATGTCTGAAATTGATGGCAAATTACGCAATGAGAGAATCACTCATGAAACAGACCTTGACCTACTCAAAGAGGAAACAGTCCTTGAACTGGAAGCAGAGATGGAAGAGCGTCTGGCAGAATTCAGAACACGCAAGGAAGAAGAAGTTGCAAGCCAACTTGAAAGACAACTCGACAAGCGTGAGGAAATCATGCGTAACAAGGCTCTCATCGAAGTTCGTAAGCGTGAGGCAAACATACGTGCTGAAATCGAGGCGCAGCTTGGTGTAAAGCGTTCAGAAATTAGGGATCGCCTCTCATCATTAACCAAGCAAATGGACGACTTCCGTACCATGGCAGAAGTAAAGATGCGAGAATCAATTGAATCAAAGGTTCAGGGCCAAATTGATTCAGATGAGGTAAGACTTGCTGAACAACAACAAGAATTTGAAGAACTAAAGTCTCAAGATTCAAGAGCAGAAAAGCGTCAATCATGGTTACAAGCAATTTCCGGTAAAGGAACTCAGGCACAACAACCGCAAATGGGAATCGATCCAAGTGCATTAGGAGCAAGACCTAGCACTTTAGCATCCACTGCAGGCCGTCAGCCGCGCGGTGCAATGGCACAAGCAGCAGCACAACACACACCTTCTATGGGATTAGCAGGAATGAGAGCACCTCGTTCTACTGCTAAGGCACTAAGTGGCGCTCAGCCAATCGCTAGACCGGTTAAGGCGCCTATCGGTGGCGTAATGCCTCTAGGTGGAAAACCAGCTAATTTGCCTCAGCCGATTCAACCCAAGGTTGTTCGACAACCTGTTGTCAAAAGCCCGGTTCAGACGCCTTCAGTTGTACAAAGCCC
>CAXGTB010000074.1:0-6539 GCA_964012565.1 uncultured euryarchaeote
AGTCCAATGAAAATCACTTGAAGAAGAGCAGGCTCTATTCCAATATTGGTCGATTGTTGGGCGAGGATGATCAGTCCAACTGCCCAACAGATTGCTGAAAACAAAACAGTAGTTTTGGTGATTTGCAACTTGGAAATCGTGTCAGAAAGCATTGCTTTCATGCTAGTAAAGTGTCGGACTGAGTGAATTAAACAGAAGTAAATTGAGAAACCGACAAGAGGTGGTAGAATCGCAAATATCAGGGTAAGTCCAGCGATTTCTCCAAAGAACTTCCCTCTCTCTTGCCCTTTTTTGGCAGCGATTGTTATTCCACAGCAGGCAATTGTAATCGCTAATGCAGCATCCAAGAATAGCCAGACCAGGTCGGTGTTTGAGCCAATCAGAACTTGGAAGATGTAATCTGCATCCACTTTGTGAAATTGACTAATTCCAGCGATTACAATTCCTCCTCGAGCCAAGCTCTCTATCGCTGTGAATTGTTTGTTGGGACTGTTAACATCTCCTTTGCCGAAATGGAACATGCTAATTGCTAGGAATATGATGAAACTTAGAACTGGTGCAATGAACCACAATCCTACTACCAAAGCTGCCATAGCGACATAGCCTGTTAGAAAAGAAGCCGCCTTCTTTTTGCTATCCATCCATCCTAAGTGTGCGGCTAGAGCACCATCTATCGCTCCATGTGGAAGTCCGATGAAAACTATTCCCAGCAAAGCGATTAAGTTGAGAGTATCGATACCTGCTAAAGCATCAACAAGGCTCATGAAACCACCTTTTGCGGTCTACTGAAAATGAATTTAGAAGCTCCTTTGATGAATGGCAATTTTGGCATAGCCATGATCACCTTCATTCTAATTCCCCAAGATGCTTTACCGCTCATAAACCGAATGAATTCATCACCAGTAAGTGATTTTGCCATCCGAGAAAACAGTTTGGGGCCTTGGTTGGGCCAGTGTCTCAATACGGTCAGGAGAACCCCATCCATCCAGACGTCGATGGCTTTGTGAGGTCGTTTAAATTTGAGTCGCTTGCCTTTCTGAGCGTTCTCTATTGCCCTCTGGATTTGTTGGTGGATGAATACGAATGTGTATCCACTAGCAGGACGGATTGCTCCCGCATTTGCACCAAGCCCTGGGATTTTTGGGTCATGAGGAGATAGACTTCCCATTGGAATCACTCCTTTTTCTTGGTGGATTATCTCTTTGACAGCCGTATTGTAATGTGTTGCGAGATAATGGTTTATTGAATCGATGTAGAAATCGTCTTCGAGTACCTTGGTGCTGAAAAGTGTGGACTCAACCAGTGCGCGTGTGGGTGAGTACGGTAAGAGGTAGATGAAGTGCATTCCATGTGTTTGGTCAACTCTGAAATCCATCAAAATAGCAGTTGAATCATCAAAAACAGGTTGGGCAACTTCGATTTCTTGGCCTAGGAAATGTTGCAGCATCGCATTCTTTCTCGCTCTTGGTGGACGTGAGTCGAGTGTCAATTTTGGACGTAGTTCAGAAGTATCATTCTCGCTGATTATTTTGACATCATTCATCTCTGCCTTGATACGACAACTTTCCAAGAAAGTCTCTTTGTGCATCACGTGATATGCGTACCTTTCAGATGACAATTTGAATTCGCCCTCTTCTGTAATAATCGACCAATTTGACCAAGATGCTCTTGCACTTTTTTCTGCGAAGTTTAGACCTGGAGTGTTCCAAAAGCCCAGCATGTGATCTTTTGATGCAGGGGCATTTTGTGGTCTAATCAAAGTCAAATTGTGTTGCTCTAATTCATCTGCTCTAGAAGCTAACATCATTGCCGAACAACCATCACCGAGAACGTGGGTTTCTATTGTCATCCCCAAGTTCCTCCCTGGTTCATGTAAGGTTCTAGGAATGTGTGCAGTTTGTTGTTGTGATTTCCTCTAGGGTGAGGGAATCTTCTGAACATTCCCAGAGATGCTCTGAGAGTGCAGAAAACTTTGCTACTTTTCGACGTGACTTGTTTTGGACCCCACCAAGATTGTTTTGAACGTAGTAATTGAATTCCGATTTGGCGATATACTTTCGCTGCAACACCAATCGAGAAATGTGCTCTGGCTGGGAGGTATGACAAGCCAGTTCGGCCACTTGCATAGTACTCTTCAGCTAGACTTAACAGTCGTCTTACTGCTTTAGAGATAAGTGCAGCATTTTCTCCATCAGGGTTTTTTGCCGCTTCAAGAATTTCCTCTGGTGTCATATCATTGACCCAACTTCCTGGAAGATACCTTCGACCCATTTTTGCATCAACAACAACATCTCTTGCGATGTTAGTTAATTGCATACCAATTCCTAAATCGACTGCGTGTGGTTTGGCTCTCGGGTCGTTTGTGTTTAGAACACAGCACATCAACAGACCGACTGTTCCAGCAACTTTGTATCCGTACTGAACCAATTCAGCCTCGTCACGAATTAGAACTTCTGGTTCTTGATCATCCATCAGACCTTCCACAAGTGCTTCTATTACCTCTGTTGGCAATTGATACTCTTCGACCATGCTTGAAAATTGATTCAGGAAGGGATGGTTATCCCACCCTCCAGAGTTTAGTGTGTTCTGAATATTTATTAGATGTTCATGGCCGTTTGGAATGTCTCCATCAGCCATGTCATCTAGCACTCTGCAGAAAGAATACAGGCGTGCTGCGTCGTATCCCATCTTCTTTCCGAGGAAGCGCTTTGCCCAATGGAAACTCTCACCACTAGTAGCCAGAACCAACTCGGGGTCATTGACTTCCAGCGAATTCGACATGGTGCTCACTTAACGCACAGTGAATAATTAGAGGTTATAATGCGTTGTTTCATTGCCGTTATTTATCCTAGTAAAAAGCGAACATTATCAAGTAATAACACAAAGCAAAGAATATGTCCGAATCGGAATCTATTGTCAAGAAGGCAGCAGTCATTGGAAGCGGTTTCGGTGGACTAGGAGCCGCTATACGCCTCCAAAGTGCAGGCATCCAAACAGTGCTGTATGAGGCACGTGATTTGCCGGGTGGGCGTGCTTATGTTTACCATGATGATGGCTACACATTTGATGCAGGACCGACTGTTATTACTGCTCCACATACCTTAACAGATTTGTTCGAATTATCTGGAAAGAAATTGGAAGATTACATCGAACTAATGGAAGTTCAACCTATGTATAGACTAATCTGGAGCGATGGTGATCGCTTTGATTATGTGAGAGATGAAGAAACAATGGTCAAACAAATCGCAGAGCGTAGCCAGTCTGATGCCGAAGGCTATCAGAGATTTTTCGAATATGCGAAGAAAGTATTCGCTAAGGGCTATACCGAATTAGCCGACCGTCCATTTGGAAGATTCTCAGATATGGTTGCAGTATCCCCTTCCCTCATCAAATTACGCGCAGACCGTTCCGTCTACAAAACTGTAGCCAAATACGTCAAGGATGACCACCTACGACAAGCACTGAGTTTCCATTCCCTTCTAGTTGGTGGAAACCCATTTCAAACATCTTCGATTTACACTCTTATCCATTATCTTGAGAGAGAGTGGGGAGTACACTTCCCAAAAGGAGGAACTCACGCACTAGTTCGCACATTAGTGAAATTATTCGAAGAGTTAGGTGGAGAGTTGAAGTTATCAACACCTGTAAGCTCTGTAGAGTTGGTAAAAGATGGCAACTCAACAAAGCATCGTGTTAGCGATGGCAATGGAGATGAACAGGACTTTGATTTCGTCGTTTCAAATGCAGATGTACATCACACTTACAAGAAGATATACGCATCCTCAAAGATTGCTAAAAAGCGGGCAAAGAAATTGGAAAAAATGGATTGGTCGATGTCCCTATTCGTCCTCTACTTCGGTACAGACATCGCTTACGATGATGTTGCACATCACACAATCTTGTTCGGTCCTCGATACAAAGGATTGTTAGATGAAATTTTCAAGGGTAGCAGTCTACCTGATGACTTCAGTTTGTACCTCCACGTACCAACTGTAACAGACAAGAGTCTTGCCCCCGAAGGTTGCAGTGCTGCATATGTCCTCGCTCCTGTACCTCATCTTGGTCGTGCTGATGTTGATTGGGATGAAATTGCAGAGGAATATGGTGACAGAATAATTGAGGCATTGGAAGTTGAAATGCCTGATTTGCGAAATCACATTGTGACAAGGCGTCACATAACTCCAAAAACCTTCGAATCTGAACTAGCTGCCTTCAAAGGTTCAGCATTCTCAGTAGCACCTAAGCTTACACAAAGCGCATACTTCAGGCCATCTAACGAAGACTCCGGAATACCGGGATTGTACCTAGTAGGCGCAGGAACTCACCCGGGTGCGGGATTGCCTGGTGTTCTTAATTCTGCGAAAGCAACAGTTGATTTGATATTGTCAAATCTTGAATAATCAAGGCTCAGTTGTAGGGTCCCAGCCTGAAACGTAGTCACACTCAAGAGCCTTTATCGCATCCATTTCTGAGGAAATGTCAACTTCAAGTGAGGCCAGGTTCTCAATTATCCTTTCAGGTCTGCTAGACTTTGGAATTGTGATACATCCGCTATCATAGCAGAACTTAATCGCAACCTGTGCCGGAGTGCAACCTAGTTTTTGTGCAATGGCAACGAGTTCCGGGTCATCGACCTTGTGCCCTCTCGCAAGTGGGGAGTAAGCCATGATCTTAGCACCAGCATCTTCTGTAGCCTTGACCAAATGAGGTCTTTGCAGCCATGGGTTAAATTCGACTTGATTGACACAAGGCATGTAGCTTGCATATTCTCTCATTGCTTCAAGGTGAGTTGGCCCGTAGTTTGAAACTCCAATTGCCTTTACCCATCCTTGTTCAAGACAATATTCCATCCCTTTCCAAACAGGGGCTCTGTGCTCTGGGTCTTCTGGTGGTGCGTGTACAAGATACAGGTCGATGTAATCTGTATCAAGTAATTCTAGAGATTTTATACAGTGTTCTAGAACTTCCTCGTATCCAGTAGCATGCCCTCTTCGCAACTTTGTGGTGATGAATAGAGAATTCCTATCCATTCCAGATTCTTTAATCGCCTCTCCAACCTCATGTTCGTTATTGTAGGCTCTAGCTGTATCGATATGAGTATAGCCAGCATCAAGGGCCGTCAAGACCGAATTCTTGCATTCCCCCTCCTCTGACATTAGGAATACTCCTAAGCCAAATTGTGGTATTTTGTGTTCGAACATTTCTGTTCCTGAAGGAGTGCTATGGCTGATTCGCATGTACATGCTAGAGGGCCCTCGTTGAAAAAGAAGCGTTCTTCATTCTTCTTCATCAGACCACGTGCTACGCAGAACTTTACCTGCCATTTTCCCGGCTTTAACCATCTCAATATCATGATCCATGATCAAGTGTTTTGTAAGTTGGTGATGGGGCACTGAAATGTCACAAACAGGACATTGTACATATCTTTCTGGCTTGTATCCTCTGAACTCCATCCTTCCTGCAGGAGTGGACAACATCCTAGCGGTTTTACCAATTACGTAGATTGCTAATACCACAAACAGAATAAGGCAACAAGCTGAACTAAATCCTGCTCCCATGGGAGTTGAATCATCGCTCAATTTGATGTTCTGGGTTACTGAGCCGCCACTTGCACGTAGTCGGTCCAAATCGATTGTATGAGGGAAATCTTCCCCTTTGACAGTAAGAAGTATTCTTGTTCCATCGTCTTCTTCATCGGCGCTGAATGCTAAAGTGAAGTTGCCATATCTATCGGTTTGAGTGGTTGTTCCTTGAAACTTTAAGCAAGCACTTTCACCTACATCACATTCGATTGTAATGTCTTGATAAACTAGTTGCGAGTTATCAGAATAAGTTGCTTTGCCCGTGATGATGTAGGTTTCAGCACTTACCGAAACCGAGAAAAAAACTATCAGAATTATCGGTAAGAGAATTCTTCTCATGGTATTTCCAGAGTGATTCTATTTTTAGAATGTTGATTTCATCCAAAGAAAAAATCACTCTGATTTGAGGTCTACGGGACAAGTATTGATCCCCAATACGCGGTAGATGTAGCAATTTCCTGAAACAACATTGAAAATCAGTACACCAGCAACCGCTAAAGCCGCCATTCCGATTGTTGAATCAAAGCCTGATGTGTATGAAACAACGAGTAAAATCACCGCCACAATTGCTCTAATCATTCTGTCAGTGTTGCTTTGATTTGTGATCATCAACTTGAACCCATCATCATCTGCCATGGCTATCTAATTTCTGGGACGCTAGATGTAATTATCTGCTGTGCAATTCAACAACAGTTCAAAAATAGAACAGGATTGTTTAGCCGTGTCAGTATTCACATCAGCCATCGGGCACCTTGCTGGTGTGAATACTTGGCACTTCGTTTGCTATGACCAATTAAGCAGGGACTTACTGCCTGAAACAAAAGGTGTTGGTCTAATTTTCATTGAGACTTCATGGAAGGCCAAGCAACTCCCATATCACAAACAGAAACTCGCTTTGTTACTCTCTAACCAAAGGCACTTCGCTCTCGAAATGCAAGACGCTGGGTATCCAATCAG
>CAXGTB010000075.1:0-6506 GCA_964012565.1 uncultured euryarchaeote
CAACTCCTTTGCCTCAACATCGGCAGATTCTGCTTCTTCGATGTGATCTTTCTTCAAAGCGAGAGATACCTGTAATTCGCCAATTTGGGCATTTAACCCTCCTTTGTCTCCGCCCATAGCTTTTGAAATCTGAGTTTGTAACTCCCCGATTCTATCATCTAGGGAAAGCAGAATAATCTCTGCGTCTTTGACCTTAGATTCAAGTTCTGCAGCATCTGCAAGATACCTTGTTCTTTCATCAGCATGGTGCTTTATTTCAGCCTTAGCAGTTAGATGGCGAGATTGTTGTAGAGTTACATGCGCAGCATCGAACTCTTCTTTTGTTTCCTTTGCTCGCTCAGCAACCGCCTTCTCTTTCTCGAGTTTCTTCAACTGGTCTTTTTGCTCTCCTTCTACAAGAGCGATTCTTTCAATGAAGTCTTCAACCTGGCTTTTCTGCCGTTCTGCTTTCCTAATTTCATCATCATAGGAAGTGACTCCTGCAACAGAATCCAATACCTTTCTTCTTTCCATTGCAGTCATGCTTGACAACCTTGTGACGTCACCTTGCAAGACTATATTGTAGCCATCTGGCCTTGCATTAGCTTGGCCGAGTATCCTGTGGAATGCTTTCTGGTTACTTTCTTCGCCGTTCAACAAATAGGTAGAAACTGAATTGTTTGATTTTGTAAGCCTAACCTCTCTAGTCATTCTCACTTCATCTGAATCGAGAGGTAAACGCCTACGCCCGTTTGTCAATGTAGGATTTGCGAATACTAGAGTTACCTTTGCATTCCTTGCTGGACGGTTGGATTTACCTCCATTGAAAATTAAATCCTTAGAATTTTGAGCTCTGAGAACTTTAGCAGATCGTGCTCCAAGAACGAATTGAATCGCGTCACCGCAATTGGATTTACCAGAGCCATTTGGCCCCGTAATAGCCGTGAATCCACGGTCCAATGGAATGGTGGCTTCCCCCTTAAAGGATTTAAAATTCTCAACTTCAAGTGATTTTAGATACATCCATTCCCCTCATAATCAAGGTACTGAAACCTTGACCTCAAACGTCTAAGGAAGCGAGGGGGGTTTTGAAGGTTACTAGTCTCGCGCTCGCGAGAGTGGCTTTCTTTGAGGTACCAAAAAATGCCGACGTTCCCCTTTCAAGCCATGACTCCGGTGTTTGAACATCCTGGGCAACCTTCGCCATTGCATAAGTGACAAGTTCTTCCAACTCCAGCATCAAAATTATCACGCATTCCACTTTCAAATGCATCTTCGTATTGAGAAAGACCTTGATGGCCCCATAAATCTCCGACTGTTTTGTACTTCGCAATACCCTTCAGCTTTCCAGATTTTGTCAAAGAGCCTAGGTTGCCACCTCTCTGGTAGGCATAATCCATTTCTTGGAGAGAGTATTCTTTCTTCTTCTCTCTAGATTCTTTATTTCCAGTAGGAATCTTGTACTTTGGACCTCGAATTAGGAAGATACCCAATGCAAATAGTCCGATTTGAACCGCTACCCCTGGAGCAGGGAACGGCAATAGAGAAGCCAAATCTTCAGATGAAGTACCTGGTAATTGATCAAATCTATCAGCCAGTGCTACTCCACACAAGAGTACACCAGTTACGACTGCAATTTTTCTAATCCTTACTGCCCAGCGGCCTTTTCTTGGCCATCGCATAAATGATGTTAGGAACAAGATACACCCTTCAGCCAACAGCAATAAATCTGGAGCATCCCAAACTCCAAGGGTTGTAACACATTCATTTACCTCACCTGCATCCAAATCTTTCTGGATTTCATCAGAATTACATCCCGGATCTGCAAGTCTAGAAAGAATTACTTTTTGAGGAGGCTCCAAACCCATTAGGACACCTAACTCTACATTAGCAATAGAAACCGCAATCAACCCAAGCCCGATGAATGCTGCCAACTTCTTCATCAGGCCCATGAGATACCCTGCAAGTCAAACCCCTTATTGATGTCGCACATATTCATGAGTCACATTTGAATGTGAAAGGCTACACCGGTGGGCGAAGACAATGTCTAAGGTAGTCATAATCGGGAGCGGAATAGCTGGTCTATTCGCTGCATTAAGATTGGATGAGGCAGGTCACAAAGTCGTGATTATCACCAAACAGAGACCGAAGGATTCCTCCACCAATTGGGCACAAGGAGGTATTGCGGGAATCTTAGACAAGACTGACGGCAAGGCTATGGAAGCTCACATATCAGACACTTTATCCTGTGGAGATGGCCTTTGCAATGAAGAAATTGTACGGTGTGTAGTAGAAGAAGCAGGAGATAGAATCAGAGATTTGTTGGCTGCCGGAGTGAAATTCGAAAGAGACGGAGATGATTTCCATTATGTCAAGGAAGGAGGGCACACAGCCAGAAGGATTCTCCACGCAAAAGATGCTACTGGCGCTGAAATCGAGAGAGCATTAAATGAAGCTGTAGCAAAGAGTGAGAACATCACTATGCGGCCACATACCCTTGGAGTAGACCTAATTCAGAGAGTTCATGGCAATCCTAGAGAAGGAATAAAGGGGATCTGGTGTTTATGCTTAGATTCTGGTAAAATGGAGGCATTGCCATCTGATGCAGTGCTAATTGCAACAGGAGGATGTGGACAATTATGGGAAAGGACAACCAATCCTTCTGTCGCCACAGGAGATGGCTTAGCAATGGCTGTTAGAGCAGGGGCTGCTAGCAAAGACATGGCGTTTTTCCAATTTCATCCTACGGCATTGATGGCTCAAAATAAGAATCCATTTTTGATTACTGAAGCCTTGAGAGGAGAAGGAGGAGTCTTACTAGATAGCACAGGACTGAATTCCTATAGAGTAAGTGGTTCAAAGCCAGATAACTTCTCTTTCACACTTGAATTCTCACCCAAGGGAAGTCTTGCGACAAGAGATGTCGTAGCAAGAGCATGCGACCAAATAATGAAAATTACTGGAGCCGATAATGTCTGGCTAGTCACCGACCATTTGGATAGTTCAAAATTGCACGATCATTTCCCAACCATTGAATCTAGATTGAATGAATTAAATCTTTCATTAGGCAATGATCCACTACCTGTAGCGCCTGCTGCACATTATATGGTAGGTGGTTTGAAAGTGGATATCGAAGGCAAAGTCTTGATGGAGAATGGCGACTCAATGCCAGGACTATACGCAATAGGGGAAGTCGCATGCACCGGTATGCACGGAGCAAACCGCTTAGCTTCAAACAGCCTTCTAGAAGCGGTTGTGTTTGCAAATAAAGCATCTGAACATTTCATTTCCAACCCAATAAATAACCTTGAACAGGTTCCCGAATGGCGCGCAGAAGGGATGCTAGAATTAGAAGAACATGCACCTCTTATTCGAGATTTAGAAACCCTAAGGAAAACTATGACTGATGACGTAGGAATTGTACGTAGTTTTGATAGACTTCAAAGAGCAAAAAGAATGTTGAATTTGTTATCAAATGAGGTAGACTTGATCTGGAGAAAAAGTATACCTTCTCGTGAATTAGTGGAATTGAGAAACTTAGTTTTGGTGGCAACTCACATAACAGAAGATGCACTAAATAGAACTGAAAACAAAGGATTGCATTGGAATAAAGATCTCATCTAAGAGATTTTATCTGAGACAATAACATTGAGTTTAGTGGAGTTGGAATCCCTAATTTTTCACCCCTGGCCACTACTTGTCCACATAATACATCGATTTCAGTTTCCCTTCCTGCTTTTACATCCGCAAGCATAGAGCATTCATTTTCAGCAGTAGAGTCTAAAACAGAATGAAGATTCTGAATCAATACAAGGTCCTCTGAAATTTTTACACCTAGGAGCCGAGCGATATTTGCAGCTTCTAACATTGTTGATTCAGATTGAGACAATAGTGGCTCAAACCTAAGTTCTCCATTAAGCACACCACAAATTGCTGCAAGTGGGTTGATTGCCACATTTATCAGTAACTTATTCCAAATAATTGCCGAAACATCTTGACTATATTCTGCGGAAAGAGACTGCAAGGTATCTGTGAATACCTCACCTTTAGGACCACCAACTGTTAAACTACCCTTACCGACCCATTCAATTTGACCTGGAGCGATTCTTTTGACCGCGTTAGTAGTAACCCCTACCGCTGAATTTTCGAATACGTGACTGTGAAGTATCTCTTGATTTCCTAATCCATTCTGTAACGATAGAACCGGGCCATCGGTTAGTTTGATCGCTATCTCACATAATTTGCTTGTATCTTTAGCCTTGCTCGTGATTATTGCTTGGTCGAATGATTTCTCAAGTGAAGGGTGAATTCCAGCCTCATCAAGACTTACCGTCCATCTTTCGGGCGTGACTGAATAATCCCACAACCCGGTTATTTGTAAACCTGAAACCGCTAATACTGCTCCGTGGTCACCACGCGCATGAACCAAAACATCGTGACCATCTTCGACCAATTTTGCCGCAACAAGGCATCCGATTGAACCGGCACCCAGTATAGCAATACGCATATTCAGACCTCGTGATTAACTAAATGAAGAATTACATCTTCATCTTTTAATTCTAGCCAAGAAAAAGAGATTCCTGAATTCGGAGGAGTAACTGAAACATTGGTAATTTGTCCAGCAGATAGAACTTCGTTGTTAGAAACAGCCCACTGCTGACCATTACCATCAAACTCTATGTTTAGAGAGATGTCGGAAGAACCAAAATTTTCGAAAACAATCTGATTATCTTCCACCTCGACTGACCCTATCCATCTCTGTGTCTTTTCAGGCCCGATTCCAACCGACAAGGTTGGACCTCTTTCCACTGCATACAAAATAGGGTTATATGGGTCCATGCAATCTGAAATTACTGAAAATTCTGGAACATACATCTGAATCGATTCGTTAGAATCTCCTGCATCATTCATAGCTACTGAAAGTATAGACATATTCCAAACACGGGTATCATTGGATACTGATAGAGGAGGAGATGGATTTCCTAATTCTAAACAATCACCCTCATGATTTAATGCCAAAACCGATTGACTGAACATCAGGTTCTGATTATCCAAAACAATACCATCCTCCGGAATGGAAACTGTGATTTGGCTGAGGTATGGAGCACTAAAGCGTATATCATCAATCGAGAAAATTGTATCTCCAAGCCATGACATGTCATCTCCAGATAGAGCTTTCACGCACATTTGTGAATTATCATCATCCAGTGTAACGTTACCTTCTGAATCTAGATTATCCCAAGTGGCGTGATTTTCAAACGATGAAACATTGATTGTTTGTTGAGATGATTTAACTGAAATACAAGAGAGGGGGTCATCTAAATCTCCATTGAATTCCCACGAACCAACAGGGTAAGTGCTCTGATTAGGTACAACTTCATGTTTAGTTATTTCATCACCAAATTGCCAAACCAATTCCATCATTGTAGTATTCCAGTCCTCTCCCCATTGGAAACTGAATTCGACTTCAACAGAATCCAATGGATCAACCTCTCCTTCACAAGAGGATTCAGTGACTAATGTTGCGGATTTACAATCGATTTCGGCTAAATTACTTGAACCATATAACCCCCCAAGATATGCAATTTCCCATTTCTGTACAACAAGTGAAGGGTTGCTTACAACGAATGATTGATTGAACCATCCATCCATAATAACTAATTTTTCATCTTCGATTTCCCATTCGATTTCAATGTCCCAAGTTTCATCTTCGAAAAACGGAACTTGGGCAGGAAGAGCTAGCATAAATGAGAGGAATAAGATAACTCCCAGTCTTCTATGATCTACATCTGGCAAGCCTTTGAAATCATCTAGAACTATTGGTAAACGAGGATCACTTCCTTTAGTTATCAAAAGAGAAGCGCACAGAGCAACTATTGGAACCCATATGTTCCAACCTGAAAGAGCACCAAATAAGAACGCAAACAATAGAACTACCATCAAAAGCATTACTTGAGTAGAACCTGACCTAGCCTCAGGAATACCCATTCGAGCGATTAGGATTCTACCACCAGGGAAGGTTGGTATTGGAAGCAATGAAACCCAACCAAGGAATGTCAATGTCATTCCAACTCTTGTAAAGGGGTGAGCCCACGATGTTTTCAGGAGCATTGCTGTCTCTCCTTCCATTCCTAAACCGATTAATTGAACGATTAGAGGCAATTCAACTACCAGGGGCATCGATGAAAGTGGAACAACATCAGGTGTCAATTTTATTCCTGTCAAGATGAATATGATACCTAGTATAATCATAACAAGTGGGACTGAGAGAGCAGAATTACCCATAGTCGAGCGGTCTGGCCATAAACGTGCATCACTTCTTGGAAGTGATGCAAAACCCAGTATTCCAAATGGCCACCATATCATTGCAGGACCAGGAATAGGGAAAAGGTGAGGAAGATGTACTCCATTTTGTGCTGCCACTCTTTTTTGTATAATCGATGCTAAAATCAATGCACCAAACAGCGGCAGAGTGTAACCAACGAATGCATCCAAGGTTACATTTGAGAAAAACCAACCGTCATCCG
>CAXGTB010000076.1:0-6473 GCA_964012565.1 uncultured euryarchaeote
ACATCATCCAGAAACTCAATCCTAGAATGACATAACATGCTAGAAGCATTGCTCCTTCAAGCCAATTCGTTGTACCGTCCCTCAAAATCGAATTGGCAACCAATACAGATAGGAAGGTCGCTGCCGTTTCTAGAGGTCCGAATTCTAAGGAAAGATCTACTCCCATTATCCAAGCAAATACTACCATCAGCGGTGCTACGAATACTGCGATTTGTACACTAGAACCAATTGCAATTCCTAAGGACAGATCCATCTTGTCCTTTCCTGCAACAATTACTGCAGTGAAATGTTCAGCTGCGTTACCGAAGAATGGAAGTAAAATTACACCAATAAATAGTGTAGGCATGTCCCATTTTTGAGCTGCTGAATCAATCGAATGAACCAGTATCTCTGCCATCCAGCCAACTAAGATTGTTGCAACAATTAGAAGTGTCCAAGCATCCTTGTTGGTCATGCTTGGTTCCTCGTGATGAGCCGCTTCTTCAGATGCAAATATGTGCGCATGGGTCTTTAATTGGAAGAGTAAAGCCAAGCCATAGATTACCAGAAGAACCATTGCTGCATAGCGAGATAGTTGGACTATACTATCGAACCCGCCGCCTCCAATGTTTACTGCGGCTGGTATCATCATTGCTAGAACTGCGATTAACAAAAGCGAACCGCTCATACTCTGCGCTCTCTGGTTAAATTCCTGCTTGCGGTGATTTAGACCTCCCCACAGCAATGCTAATCCAAGTACAAGAAGCAAATTCCCTAGAATGCTTCCAACTAAGCTCGCTTGAACGACTGTAATCATTGTATCTGCCTGGTCTGCATTTGTCGCTGCAGTGTAAATTGCAAGTGTTGCAATAATAATTTCAACAGCATTTCCAAAGGTTGCGTTTAACAATCCTCCAAGAGATTCGCTAGTTCGCAAGGCGATTTCTTCAGTTGCGTGCCCCATCAACAATGCAAGTGGCATAATTGCTACCATTGAAAATACGAAACTCATTCCTGTATCATTTGCAATCATTGAGAAATAAACAGTGACTGGAACTGCTATTAGCAGCCAATTCAACTTATTTTCTGTTGGACTGAAGGCTTGCAATACCCCTATCATGGAGTTTTCGGATTCAGAAATCTGAATCAGCTCCTCTTACGCCTTGCTGGTTTCTTGCGAGTAGGTGCACGACGCTTACGAGGCTTCTTGCGAGGAGATTCTCCCTCTTCCCAGTCGACTTCTTCGTCTTCACCGTCATCGTCATCTTCTGGTTCGTCTTTCTTCTTACGACGTCGCTTCGGCTGAACGACATTTACTGCGAACGGATCTTCGTCTTCAACCGATGAAGTTTGCGACTCAGATTTTGCAGGGGCTCCACCAGTAATTTCCGCCATATCAGGCTCAGCAGATGTTCCGATGAACTCATTCATCCAATCATCTCCAACATCGTCATCGTCTCCTTTCTTTTTCTTTGGACCAGACATTGCTGAGGCGATAACAACCAATGAAACGAGTACGGCAAGTAGAGATACACCTGCAGTGACCCATGCGATCATGTAGGGTGGGTCTGTCGCATTCAACTCTGCATAAATGGTTTCAGCATCATTTTCAACCGGATTAGAGAAGTCACAAATTGTTGCACCATCTTCTCTATGAACGCAATTGTCTGTGACAAATTGAACCTTTGATATCTTTTCATTACCTGCTGAATCGACAGCCTTCACAGATAATTCATGCACTCCAGGAAGATAATTTCCTGAGCTGAATTCCATCTCAATTGTCCAATCTCCTTCTTCGTTAATGGTTAGGCCGGTGACATTTCTCCATGGCTCTGTAAACACGATGTTTGTTCCATAATTCTGTACAAATCTAATCTGCATTGACACTACGCCAACATCGTCAGTAGCTCCTGCTACAACCTTGATTTTGTTTCCGTACAGATACTTTGCACCATCATTTGAAGATGTAGGGGAGAAAATTGTTACCTCTGGTGACTTTGCATCTATTGAAAATTCTGTTAAGACACGATCTACGCTATTCAAAACCAAATCTGTAAGATTGATTGTTATCTCTAAATCTCCAGCAGTGGTTGCTGCAGATATCGTGAAGGCATGGAAATACTCCGGGCCCTTGTTTGGGTCGTTTGTATTCTGTGACAGTAGAACCATAGCAGTCTCTGCGCCTCCGGTTAGTGAGCCTCCTGTCGAGGTTGTAATATTCACTAGTGGGAATTCATTCAAAGTCTCTGAAACTTCAATTCTTAGAGTGTACTCTCCTCGGACAAGAGCCGTGTCAGTGATTGGAACTCCGTTTTCATCTGCGATGTAATAAGTGACAAGCGGTGCTTGTGTATCCTCTGTAATCATCAGGGCGTTACCTCCGATACCAGGAAGGATTGTAGGATTGAAATTACCAAAGGAATCTGCTACAATTATCGCATACCAAACCTCTCTCTGCGAATCTAATGGTACTGGAATCTGCCTAATCATTGTGGCAAAAGAATTCTCAGCAATTGGTCCTTCATACAATTCCCAACCATCATCTGTGTAATTTGATATTGCGAACTCGTCTTGAACACCGTCATTATCACTGTCAAAGGGATTGCCGAAATGCCGGTAAACATAGTAATCCTCTCCAATCTCTTGAGGTGTATTGATCCATTCTAAATCTACTACTTTTAACTCTCCAAGCATCATTAGGTTGTTGATTCTAGCAGGAGATGGAGGTTCTGTGTCCTCAACTATTGGGCCATCCCAATTCTGAACCAATTCAGTGTACATCATGGTCCCATTGCAACCTTGGCAATTGTAAATTGCCTCGCTTGTAACGAAGTAATGAGTATTTGTTGTTCTAATTCCTGATTCTAGGATGACATCGAACTGTTCTACGCCATCAGGAACGCTTCCCATCCACATCAATGATTGGTTTGCGACAAATTCTGGACCTTGAACTCTCCAAGCTCCACGCCATATGTGATAGCGCTCTCCTTCAATGCCTGCTTGATCGGTCCAAGTGACTCTTGTTGTTTGATTTCCGATAAATGCTGCTTGAACATTAGTTGGCTCCTTGACCCAATCTTGATCAGAATCTTCATTCGCAGCAGCGCAAGACGATGGAGATATTGCCGTGTTATAGGCTCCGTATTGATCTACCACTACAACGCAATAGATGAAATCACCAAAGGTGTTGAAAGGAATATTGTAACTGAAATTGAAGGAGCCATCGCCGTCCAAATCAGCACTTTCAGATACTGTTGTGATCAACTGTGCATAAGGATCGTTTGTTGATGAAAAGTATTCACCGTGACGATAAATTCTGTACTCTTCATTCGACTCTGTCATCAATCCATCCCAAACGATGGTTGTGTAACCTGTACCGTTTTGATTAGGCGTGAATAGTGCTGCAACAGAATCTACATCATTTGGAGGAGTGTTATCTTCCAACAGTGCATTACTCATTGCATTGTTTGACAAAAATCGGATATCTTCGTAGTCTGAACCTTCATCTGTCCAATTTGGCAAAAGATAGGTTACTGAGTAAAACACCTCTCTATTTGTTAGAGGGGGGACATCCAACACATACTGAGTAGATGTTGAAGAAACGGTTGCTAATTGTGTCACTCCGGGTGTGGCAGAATCTAGTAGACTGCCACCGTTAGAGCGCTTTACTCTGAAGTCGGTTTGCCAGATGTTGATTTGCAAAGCGTCTGGACCAGTCTCAGGTAGAATCGGATTGATTGAGTTGTAGTTTATCCACTGGATTGTAGTTTTACTTGTCCCAGGATTAAAAGTCGCTTGCACGTTGTATGGCGAGCGTATTGGAGTTGTTACTTCGTTCACTGGCTCATAGAGAGCACTTGCGTTAACATCCAACGGAGCAGATATGTTTCCATCTGAGAGTTCGGTTGTTATTGCATAGAAAAATGCACCATCTGTTCCAGCTCCAACCTGGTAGGTTGCAGAGTGACCGGGGTGCGGATTGTTTCCTGCTGCACGACAGTTAAGTGATTGACTGATATCATTTTCATCACAGGCAATTACAGAATGCCAAGGGGTTAGGTCATCAATGTTTGATGAAGTAATAGGCGCATCGTGTCGGTATACGTGATAGGTCGCATCCCACAATTCAGCATACAAATCTAAATCGCCTCCTGCTTGGGCAATATTCCTCCAAGTTACCGTTGTGGTTTCACTCACATTATCGAATGTTACTTGGATATCTTGAGCTTGTAAATCGCTTGGGATACCAACATCTTCTGCACTCACATTTGTCAACATTGGTAATGACGAAACAAGCAATATGGATAGGACGAAATAAGTCGTCCTGCGATTCCCACCGTTCAGCATCCTGCCACCCATCACTGTGATGCTTTCCGTGATTCCGTTATGAGGGTACCGCCGTAGGCGGTGTAAACAAGGCTTAGTTTCAGCAAATTTACCACTATCAGAGTTCGGATTTTCACTCATCTTGTTTTTTCATGCCCTTCGACGTTGATAGAGGCTTGGTTTTGTCAAGAGATTGCAAATCTGCCTTTGCTTTGAAGAAACGAACAATAAATGTGTAAATTCCGCCGATTCCAGATATTACAATAATCGCTGAAATTGGATTGAATTCAATACCTCTCCATTCGCCCCATGAACCTGCGTCCATGTAAGCCATAAGTGCAGCACCGAGTAATGCTACGAACGTTAGCACCATACGATCTGCCCTACTGAATCCACCATAATTTCTGCTACCCGACACCGCTTGTGCTTGGGTTCCGAGATAGGATCCAAACATCGACAACATTGCGGCAGCCCATGCCAATTCGACATGCCCGAACCATAACATGTTGTAACCCAAAGCCAAAATCCAAACTACATCCAAAACTCGGTCTAGGGTGTGATCAAGATAATCTCCCCAGCGAGTTACTTGGCCTGTAGCGCGAGCTAAATTCCCGTCCAAGCCATCTAGAGCCATTGCTGAAGCCATCAAAAATGCTGCTCCCACGAACATCAAAGCACCTTCTTGCCCAGTTCCTGCTTCCATCATCAACCATGCTGCTGCAAGCCCTGTTGGTAGAGTTAGCCAAGTTAGAGTAGCAGGATTTACGCCCTCCAATTTAGAAACTAAAGGTTCGCTCATTTTTTTGAACAAATTACGCCCCTTCTCTAGCGCCATGCGAGTGCGTCGAGCACTCTACGCCTTTGTGCCTTATGGTGTTGAGAGCCAATCTATTGCCATATCAGGGGTTGTATGATTCGGGCAGCCGCTTGTAATCCATTCACGAACATCCTCTCCTTCGAAAATTGGCCTTGAGTCTCCGATTAAGTCACTCCAAGGACCCCCCAGCATTTCTACCTCGATATTGTCCTGAATTTTCCTTTCTGGATATCCTCTGGCTTCCAGACGTTTTTTCAATTCTTTAGGATTGCAGCGAACTACTACAAGTGCATCTACAGGTAAATGATGTGCTAAGTGGCCATCAACCAAAGTTAACTCACTTGGATTTACCCAAAGTTTTGCTAGCTTTTCAACATCGATTTCTGCGGCTCCATCCGATTCAATTTCCCCAAGACATCCGTGTTCATCAGCGAAATCTCGCACTGAAATAATTGGAAGGCCCAGTTCTTTGCAAAGAGTGGTCTTACCACAACCTGGAGTCCCAATTACTCCGATTGATAGTACACTCTGAACTGGCATTGCTTATGCTAAGGTGGCCAAGTGTTAAACATCATGCCCCAATAACCCGAATGAGATTCATGTTTGGCGCTGCAGATCCAGAACAGGCGATTAGCCAACTTGAAGCGTATTATCGCGAAGGGCGTGGTGAAAGAGCCGAAGTAATGGCCTCGGCTTTAGTCGACCAACTGATGGCAAAGAAGGATAGAGATGACAATACCCAAGGAATTATGGTAAAGGGATTGAGAATTCTAGCTGGAGTTTTGAACAGCCGAGGAAAATACAAGCGTGCGCGTATCACAATTGGCTTACTACACAAGCATAGAAACAAGCATGGTAAAGCGGTTGGACACGATTTAGTGGCTGCTGCTGCAGATTACCATTTAGCTGGTTTTATTCATTCAAATGCAGGGAAAAAAGGCGCAGCAAAGAAGGCTTTTTCAAAATGTGAAAAGTTGCAACCAGGGCACTTAGCGGCCGCACTGGATTTGGCAGAACAATGTGGTTATTCAAAGACGTTAGCAAAATTATACCCTCTTGCAGGACCCGTGATCAGTAAAAATGGAGCCTATATTCTTGAGATTGAAGGTAGACCTGCAGCAGATGCCAGAAGGGCCGGTGCGATACTAGGAGGAGAAATCCAAACCGATATCGAGCGCCAGATTTCAGCGATTATGAGTGGTGAACAGGCTGCAAACGCTAGACTGCAGGCCGCGGTTGATTCACTTGTACCTACCCATGATTATCACACATACAGTACGAACTGAGACTGTAAATGGTAGCGGGAGATGGATTTGAACCATCGATCTACGGGTTATGAGCCCGTCGGTCG
>CAXGTB010000077.1:0-6472 GCA_964012565.1 uncultured euryarchaeote
ACCCCCGACCGTCGGATTACAAATCCGAAGCACTACCAGCTATGCTACGTTGGCGCTAACTTGCCGAGATAGATTTCTTACATGAATGCGTCGGCAGTAACATATTCTCCAACCCATTGGCTTAGGTATGGCTGGGGAGACTTTCCTAAACGCTGCAGGCGTTGAAAAGCATGGAAATGACACCATCTTTAGTTGGTGGGCTAAGTTCCAAGAAGCGAAGGCAGCAGGTTTGCCAGCCGTGAATGGGACAATTGGTGCATTACTAGAAAATGATGGTAATCTAGCTATTAACAAAGCAGTTGATGCTGCGATTAGAGGAGCCCCTGAACAGGAAATTGCAGCTTATGCACCACTTGCAGGTTTACCGGCTTTCCTCGATTTGTCCAAAACATTGGCTTTTGGTGATGCTAGAGAAGAACTGGAGAACCTGGGATTCCATTTCACATCTACTGCTAGTCCTGGTGGAAGCGGTGCTTTGTATCTTTCAGCAAATAATTTCCTCGACAAAGGCCAATCGATTCTTCTAAGGGATCGCCACTGGGGACCATACAAAGGATTCATTCAGAATAACTCTCTAAATTATGAAACATGGCCTTTGCTACCACCAAATGGTAATGACTCACATCCTTATTTTGCAAAAGAAGAATTTGAATCTAAATTGGGAGAACTTTGCTCAAAGCAAGACAAAGTCATGGTTTGGCTAAATGACCCTGCACACAATCCCACGGGGCTTTCAATGAGCCCAATAGGGCGTTCTGTTTGTCTGGAATCATTTGTTGAATCTGCACTTAATCATCCTAAAGTCGGTCATACATTGCTAATTGATTCAGCATACAGTCTCTATGCTGATGAAACGCATGCTTGGGCTGATACGATTCTGGAGTCTCTTGAGGATGGCATGATGTGGCCTGAAAATCTGCTTGTAACAGTTGCAGTATCTCTGTCAAAATCACACACGATTTACGGATTAAGAACAGGGGCTTTGGTAAGTATGCACCCTGAAAAAGAAGTTACAGATAGATTAGATACAGTTCTTTGCGTAACTGCTAGACAAACTTGGAGTGCAACACCTAGGGTGTCTCAATATTGTGTTAGTGAAATGCATTCTTCTGAAGAAGGTGGAAACGCTTGGGGTAAGGAAAGAGATCGTCTAAAGCAACTACTAGACGATAGAAGAACAGTTTTGATTTCAGAATGTGAGAAATTAGGTGTCCCTCTAAATCCTACAATGGATGGATTCTTTGCATGGATTGAAGCTGAAGATCCTGTGGCCATAGCCGAAAAATGTGCGGAAAATGGAGTATTTTTGGTGCCACTTACCGGAGGAGTAAGAATCGGTTTGTGCGCACTTCCGCTGGAATCTGTGCCTGAAGTTGCAAAAGCACTTAGCAAAGCTTTGAGTTGATCTAATGAAAAACCGAAGAGAGAACTTTCTCATTTGCGGAATAGTGTTCATCATCTTCGGGGCTTTATTTTCTCTAGGTGTTAACATTGCGATGGGCGGAGTTGTTGGTCTAAGTGGAATTATTTGTTTCATTATAGGAATGTCAATACCTAGTCAGATGGGCATGAGCCCAGAGGCTGTTGCTCAATGGAAGCCGTCTCTTGAGAAATTACCTGATGCAGGTCGATTCATGTATCGTGTAGACGTTACGATGGATGAACCCGTAAAATCTACAATCTTGTGTGGCCCATGTGGGAATTTGGAAACAGTTGACGGTTCTCGTCCATCCGAGTACACATGTCCTTCTTGTGGAAGGCTACTTTGGTCTGATGAAGAAGAGTGAATTCAAATCGCAACCCTCATGATTGACATTCTTTTGGAGTGAACTATGCCAGCAAAGCGATTGGATGGTAAGTCTTGTGCTGCCGACCTTGAATTAAGGTTGAAGGAACGCATTGCAGAATGTGGTGTTGAACCACATTTGGCTGTAGTTATTGTCGGAGATGACCCCGCTTCACATGTTTATGTTCGCAATAAAATACGATCTTGTGAGAGGCTGGGAATTAAGTCAACTCATATTGAACTGCCAGCTGATACTAAGCAAGAAGACGTTGCAAACACAATTGTCTCACTAAATAATGATGATTCACTGCACGGGATTTTGATTCAATCACCTCTTCCATCTCATATGGATGAGGAATCACTCACCGATTTAATCGACCCCGCAAAAGACGTTGACGGATTCCATCCTGCCAATCTTGGTAGAATCGTTCAGGGAAGACTTGACGGAATGATTCCATGTACCCCTGCTGGTGTTATGGAAATGCTACGCTGGGCCGAAGTAGATTTGGCTGGGAAAAAGGCAGTAGTTATCGGGCGTTCATTCAATGTTGGAATGCCTCAGGCATTACTTCTTGCTTCTAGAGGCGCTGATGCGACTGTGACAGTAGTTCATTCGAAAACAGTTGATGCAAAGGCTGAATGTCTTGCAGCAGATATTGTAGTGGCAGCGGTTGGCAGACCTGAAATGGTCAAAGCAGATTGGGTAAAACCAGGTGCTATTGTAATAGATGTTGGAATCAATCGCGTTGACGATGATAGCCGTGAACGTGGGTGGAGATTAGCAGGAGATGTACATCCAGATGTAGCAGATGTTGCGTCTTTAATGTCCCCTGTTCCAGGTGGAGTTGGTCCTATGACTGTTGCAATGCTAATGGCAAATACAGTTACATCCGCAGAAGCCCAACATTCTTGAGTTACACTCCCCAGAAGTGACCATGGACCCGAGACACCCGAACATCGCATTTGCTGCGAATACAGGTGCATTATTGGCATTTTTATCTCTATTATTCTCGGCTTTCTTACCGTTTGGGACTCCAAGAGGATGGGCTTTACCTGAAACAGTTTTACTGATTGTTATTCCATTATTCCTAGGGCTATCTTGGTGGGCTAAAAGAGACCATATCGTTCCAGTTGTTCATGCTCATGGTTCCTCTGCAGCTCAATACGAGGCCATGGAAGATTTACCTACAATGGTTAATCTTGATAATACAAACAGTGAAGCTAACTCAAATACAGTTGCAGTAATCGAATCGATTATTGGTTCGCAAACGGTACAAGATTCATCCACTATTTCTAATGCGATTGGGACATTATCCAGTGGAGAAATAGGGAAGTCTTCTGAGGCTATTGCAAATCAAAATTCAGTACAAAAACCAGAGCAGGCACAACCTAATTTTGATTCTAGGGGTTTCCAAACAGAAGGTATTGCTTCAGTTCCACTTCCAACACAAGCCCCGCTAGAACTTCCAGAGGTACCTGTAATGGCAGATTTACCAGCGATGCCTGACTTAGATGATTTGCTTGCTGAAGATGAATATACTGCGGCTCCACCACCACTGGATTTACCTGATTTGCCTGAGTTCTGAGTTGTTATTATGTGGACTGAATCTGTTGATCTTCATTGTCATTCTTGGCACAGTGACGGAGTTTTTTCTCCAAAAGAGATGGCAGAGAGGGCCTACAGTTCTGGCGTAAGAGTTTGGTCCTTAACCGATCACGATACCGACACAGGGTGGGCCGAGGCAAGCAAGGCTTGTGAGGAACTAGGAATACGTTTCATTCCTGGTGTTGAAATTACATGTCAAGTAGAAATGGAAAGTGAGACTCATACCCCATCGTCGTGGCACTTATTGGCTTACTTTCCAGAGGGTGCATCTCAAGAGTTTAGCGATTGGCTTCATGAGATGAAAGAAGCACGAGTACCGAGAATGAAATTGATGCTTGAGACATTGAAAGAATTAGGTCACGAAATTCCATTGGAAGATGTTGAAAAATATGCAGAAGGGTCTCTTGGTAGGCCCCATTTGGCAAGAGCTATGATGGATCATGGAATTGTAGAGAGTATATCAGAAGCATTTGATATATGGATTGGTAATGGCCGTCCTGCATTTAGAGAAAGGCCTCTACCAACAATCTCAGAGGCTGTCAAAATGGTGCAACAATCTGGTGGAATCACTTCACTGGCTCATCCGTTTTATTACGGAATTGAAACCAATCTTCTAGTTCCTTGTCTGTTAAGATTAGGTGTAGATTGTGTGGAAGCAGTTCACAACTCACATCCAGATTCTTACAGGCTGGAATTAATGCAACAAGGATTGTCTATCTCTGTGGGAGGAGATTCCCATGGTACAGAAAAACGTCCGTCTCCAGGTAAAATGCCTGTTTCAATTAAGCATCTACACCCTTGTTTCCGTCCGTAAGTTTGTCCCACAATAAAGCGGCTTCAAACAGCAGGATTATTGGCAGAGATACCAAAAATAGCGAGAGTGGATCTGGTGGAGAAAAAGCAGCACCTAGCACGAAAGTGATGAACCAAATGTGACGGCGATATTCTAGCAATGTGGGTCTGTCTATCGCTCCCGATCTTAGTGAAAGTGTGGTCAACAAAGGTGCTTGGAATCCTATTACACAAGCTAGACAAAGGCTGACTATGAATCCTACAAATGATGATAATCTCCACTCTGTTGAAAGGCCCGCTGCCTGAGCATCATTTGCTAGATAATCAAGCAACATTGGAGTCAACAAGTTCCACGAATACACTATTCCCAGAGCTGCTAATGCAATTGCAATAATCAATGAAATAATCAGACTCAATGCAGGTCTTGGACTTTTTTTGGCGAGCCCACTCTTCCATGCTCCATCGATAATTAGTGCCAAGACTGCAAGACCTGCCCCTATCCACGCACCTACTCGCACTTGAAGCATAATGAATTCAACCGGTGTCAGAATGATGATATTTACATCATCAGGTACCAATCCTGTATCAAGTAGCCAGTCTACTAATTTGTGTGTGATGGGTATTCCAATTGCAATTCCTATAATGAACAGGGCTACAATCAGTTTCATTCTACTACGGATATGAGTGGAAATTTGTTTGAACAGATTCCTGATCTCAGGGTCTATTTTGAACTCTTCATCCATTCATTCTTCCTCCCACTTATGGGAAGGGGTTGAATCAATCATCGAGCGTCCTGCTTTCTTTAGACGATACAGTCGATGGAATACAAAGCCAGTCATCCAAAGAGACGGTAGTGATATTGCGATTGCCTTCCACATTTGGTCATCTCCGTAATCATTGAGTATTTTTACTTCAATCACGTCATCCAAATCATCTGCACTGTTGTGCAAAATTACTAGGTGCCAAAGTTTAGGATCTTTAACCGTTATGTCGGTCGTTTGACCTGGTTCAACTTCGTATATTGTTTGATTATCCATTTCTTCTAACGCTGACCAATCAATCACCCCTTGGTCCATCGCGTTTACTGATTCATCCACCCAGATAATTGTGAACTTTAGCGTTAGAGAATCATCCATATTTGTTATCGATGTTGTCATTTCTTCACCGTACTTCAATGGAGTTAGAATCTCGTATGTCGAATCCCCTCCCCCTAGTCTCATTGAAACTCTATCGTCGATGTTATCTTCTTGGTAGGCGACTGCAGATAAGATCAGAGTTAACATAATCAGAGTGACAGCACCTTCCCAGAAAGTGTGCCTGACAACCTTTTCCTTATCGACACCTTCGAACATTTTACCATGATCATTACGTAATCTCGGTTGCAGGTGGTGAATGAATAATGCACCTAAACCTCCAATGATCATCCCGAATGGAATGTCTACTAGCCAATGAATTCCTAGGTAAGCGATTGTGAAAATGAATAGAATTGTGTTAACTACAATGAATAAGTGATATGGCCAATGTTTCCACTCTCGCATTTTGATACCATTTTCCTTGCAATGTAGCCAATTGAGTAATATTATTCCAAACGGAATAGCAACGTGTAATGATGGCACTGCGTTATCCAGCGGATCATGAGTTGCATAGAATACAGTATACCACCCGTCATGGTAAAGCAAAGCTTTCATCCCTGGTATCCAAGAAGATGTCACCTCAACATTTAGGAAGAGATAGTAAGGTACCGCTAATGCATAGATTAGTAGATAATTGAGTGTGACTTTGTCAGTCATATCTCGCTCACCAACATAAGCGAAGTATACTGTGGTGATGTAGATCAAAAAGAGGTATATGAAGAGATAATGGAAATTCAAAAATTCAGTTAACATTGCATTTTCGAATGTTTGTTGAACCCATAATGTCACTTCACCCTCGAATGAATATATCCAGTTGGTGAAATTACCAGTCTGCATTTTGATTGGCTCATTCAAGTCATCAGTTAGGGCCTTCCATCGAATGATGAAGATGTATCCAAGAGCGTGTAAATAGTACCTCTTTTCATGAATGACTTCGAATATTTTGCTAAGAGGTGTACGAGTATCCTCTCTTCCTATTGTGAACAACCAACAGATTAGTGGTGTCAGGATTAGGATTAACCCCATCATCACCGAGTAAGGACTCATTACTTCACCGCCTATACACTATGGATATGAGTATTTTCACTCCGAAGCACCTAACCGGTTTCTTTCATCCTCTGCTTTGGCAACAGCGATTCCATCTTCAACATCGAC
>CAXGTB010000078.1:0-6378 GCA_964012565.1 uncultured euryarchaeote
TTCAAGGCAATCGTTTTTGATAGCCTTCTTTATTGCTCGAGCAATCCTTCTTCCTGTCGACATGAATGGTTCATTGATGTCACTGTAAGGTGAACCTCCTACAAACGGGTTGGAGCCAGCAACAATTCTCGCACTTATTTCGAATACTCTGAATTCGAGTTTGTCAGTGACAATTGTTTCCAAGCAGAATGAACCAATCATTCCTCTAGAGCCTTCTTCTAATTCAAATGAAGCAGCTACAGTTCCTTCAGCCATTTCGAATGCACGAGGAAGAAGACTCTCTCTGATAACAACCGGTTGATTTCCAGTAACTACGAACGAAGGCTCAAGACTCATTTCTCTTAAATCTCTCAAACTTCCAAGTTTGTAGAACTCATCAACATTTGACTCATCTCTTCTATCCATGCTCATTAATTCAAGACGTCCTAGATTCTTACCGGCATTAGAGCCGCGGCCTTGTACCTGGAACCCATCATCCGCAGTAGGATCGAAAAAGAAGTGCAGATAGTATCTACAACCCAATACATATTCTTGGATGGTGTATTCTTCTTCCAACTTTACATTTCTTCTAAAATCGCGATAATCTCTAGCGATGAAGTAACCTTCTCCTCCTTTCGCTCCAGCGTATTTTACGATAACAGGTCCGTCGATCTCATGAGGGTCATCAATGACCTTCGGCATCGAACAGCCACCTTGTTCGAGCCACTGTCGCTGTCTCTCTCTACTACTTTCCCAGTGTAATATGCCTCTATTTCCAAAGGTTGGAACATGCAGATTTTTGAAATTTTCACTTCCTAAATATTCAACAAGGGAGCCATGTGGTACAATGATTACATTGTTTTGTCTAAACCACTCTGCGTGGTCTAACATCTCCTGATAATTGTCTAACATTAACCACTCATCAGGATCAGCACCAGGGAAAGCAGAATAGAATCTTCTTCGGTTTTCTCCGACCGCGATTCCAAGAGTTCTGAATCCTTCTTGTCTGGCGCCGTGAAGGATTTGAAGTGATGAATGAGAGGCCACAACGCCTATTGTGATCTTATCTGAGTCATAGGATTCTAGCCAATTCCGCAACAGTCCTATGTCTACGCCCATGTCGACGGCTTCAGTGTCTTACTAATGACAATTACGCAAATGAGACATATTTAGGCCCAAAATTCGAACTAAGATTATGCTCTCAACAGCACTTATTTTTCCGTCAAGGTTTCAAGCCCTACCCTCTCTGCCTAAGTCATGAGCGAGGATACTCCCGGCAGTCGTATGACTTATGGCAACTATCTACAATTGGACGAATTGCTTTCTCTGCAAACTGGACCTGAGGGCCATAATCCTCCTCCTTCCAATCATGAGATGCATTTTATTATCACTCATCAGGCGTTTGAGCTATGGTTTAAACAAATCAATTGCGAACTAGAAGAGGCTTTGACCTTGATGAATGTACCAAATGTGGATGAGAAGAATATCCCTGTGGTTGTTAGACATCTTGAAAGGTGTTCTGAGATTTTCCGTCTACTAGCGTCTCAATGGAAAGTAATGGAGACGCTATCTCCTCAAGATTTCTTGGCATTCAGAGATCGTCTTGGTACTTCCTCAGGCTTTGAGAGTTGGCAAATGAGGACTCTTGAGATGTTATTGGGTCTAGAGTCTGAACAGAGAATTGGCGGTATGGACCCGATGGAGCATAACAAAAAGTTGCATTCCGAGGGTAAACTGAGCGATTCTGTGATGCAGACCATCATTCGTATTGCTAATCTTCCTTCACTCAATGAAGTCTTAGGGAGATGGTTAGCAAGAACACCAGTTAATGGCGTTTCAGGTGATGAAAATGTGTTGAGAGAATTCGTTGAAGGGCACTTACGTTCAATGTCTGAGCATAGCGAGTCAGTAATTGCTCACATGGTAAAAATAGGCCATGGAGAAGAAAAGACAATCCGCCCTAGGATCGAATCTGGAATCGATGGAGCAAGGGATTTCCTTCTGCCAGATGGCAAAGTTTCACCAGCAAGAGCAGGATTGCTTTTCATCGAATCTTATCGTGAATTACCATTACTTTCTTGGCCCAGGAGATTGATAGAAACAGTTGTAGAATTAGAGCAATCGATGTTGCTGTTCCGGTCTCATCATGCTCGAATGGTTGAAAGAATGATTGGAAGAAGAATGGGAACAGGTGGTTCTAGTGGAGTGGACTATCTGGATATGACTCTCAAATATAGAATATTCACAGATTTATGGGCCGTAAGAACGATGTTGGTAAAACGTGAAGTCTTACCAGATCCGAAAAACTCCGAATTTTATGGATTTACAGCTAGGAACTGAAATCAATTTTCGTGAGGGTCTGTGTCGATTGGGATGAGTTCGTTATCATACTCATACATAGCAATCTTTAGCGGGTCCAGAACGAAGCGAACAGATGCTTCTTCGAGTCCATAAAGGGAGACTAATTCTTCTCTGAAAGCCTCACGTAGAACATCTTCAGGAGCATTTAGTGGTGCGCCCATTCCAATCTGGAGAGCACGTGCACCGATGATTCTAGCTCGTTCAAAGCGGGTGTGGGGGTTCTTTGGTTTTACCATAATTGACACCTCATGCACAGTTCGTGCGAGGTTTGCGACCATCGCCCTGTTCTTGAACCCTGCGCAACATGGTATTGGTTCATTCTTCTTCAGAATCGTTGGAAAATACGGTATCTCTCACTACTGAATCTTTGATTGAAACATTTTGGATATTGATATTTGTCTGCTTGGGTTCTCGCATTACTTGGAACAGTTGATACGTTGCCGGAAGAGAAATCATCATCAACAAAATAGTGATTATTACTATTGTTGAACCGCTAATGGAATCACTATCTCGTCCTATTTCATCTATTCCGCCATCGGGGGTGTAGTCATTTGCAGGCATTGATGAACCAGATGCAAGAGCAATGAAACCAGGTTTTGATAACACAATAACCAATCTATCACCATTTAGATCAACAATGTTTGAACTAGAATAATTTGTATGATTAGTCACTAAATATGGAATTGCTTGGTCATCACTTATTGTCCAAATATCAACAGACATGTTAGTCAAATTACCCTCGATTGAAATATTTGAGCCATTCAATGTGACATTGGAGATTCCGCTGTAGTTTGAATCATATTCAGAAATTAGTGAATCCAAATCTCTAGATTGAGTTGGGCCTGCTAGGATATAATGCCCATCCACTGCTATTGTCGGATAGCCCCATAGTCCGTATACTTCTAGGAATCTATCTTTGGATGCTTGCAGCCAAAAGTCATCACTTGATGAAGGTCTATGGCTGATTATTACAGCAGATTCATCTGACATGTTTTCTAATTGGGCTTCTACTTCAGGACATTCTTCACACCAGTCAGCACCATAGTATCCGATAATATGACTTGGGCGATGCACACAAGTTTGATTTTCTTCGCAGTTCAAATCTACAACTATGACATCGGCAATATACCCTTCAGAGTGGGCACCTTGAATTCCGTGTGAACTAACTGTGCAAGGTAGAATTGCAATCATTACAAGCAGCGATGCCATTGTGATTGCCCTCATGGTTTGGCGCAAGAAGTACGGTTTGTTAAAAGGGAGCCTCCAACCCCCTAGAATCAATGGAATCCAAATGGTTCCGCCGTCCTTCCACTTTGCCGCTCGCTATTGCGATTATGGCAATGATGATAATTGTCGTAGGTGGTACGATAAGAATCTATGATGCTGGAGAATCTTGTCCAGATTGGCCACAGTGTTTTGGCACTTGGGGATTTGATGTTTCTGAAGAAGACCAAGGCATCTGGTATGATGAAACAGAAGAATATGACAGCAGGGGTCCAGATCAACGCTATACGACATTTGAGATTTTTATCGAATGGATTCATCGTGTTTTAGCTAGCCTAATGGCAATCCCTGTTTTAGCGAATTTCCTAATAATTTTGAAACGCAAAGAACTCTATGGCAGTAGCCTAGTGAAGATTTCGTTTTTGACTGGAATTCTTTTGACCGTCCAAGGAATTGCAGGTGCAGTAACTGTCAGATTTGATAATGCTGATTGGTCAGTTGCTCTACATCTAGGACTTGCCTGTTGTTTTGTTTACATGCTTTTATGGCAATTTATTGCAATGAGGAAAATCGAAGGGGCCAAGTGGAAGGTCTTCTCAGTTCCAGCCGATTTCAAACAAAAAGAATTCAAGAGGTATACGATTCTAACTGCAGCAATTTTCCTACTATTGATTTTGGGAGCTTGGGTCTCATCCTCACCTAATGCTAATCAAGGTTGTTCCATAGGTTTCCCAGATGGTTGGCCAAAATGTCAAGGTGATGTTTTACCAACTCTAGACAACAGTGGGATTCTTGTTCAAATGGTTCATCGCATAGGAGCGGGTGTGGTTGGTATAGCCCTAATTCTTGGAGTAATGAAGTTCAAAGAAAGTGCAAGAGAAGCGAATATTGATCCCGGCTATTCAAAGTGCCTAGATACCGCAGGAGCATTTTGGTTAGCAAATGTCTTTGTCGGTGGTTTGTACGTTGTAGAAGCAAAGATGGGTGACTTCCCAGAGGGTCTTTCATTACTTCATTTGGTCTTGGGAGTGGCTAGTTTCCTTGCAGCATCGATTGGATTGATGCTACTGCAAATTAGCGAAGAAGGTGTCGAAGATGAATGACAAACCAAGCATCTTCAAAATTTATCTTCAATTGATGAAATTGAGGGTAGTAATACTGCTTCAAGTCACTGCGATATGTGCTATTCTTGCGCATGACCTGATGGTCCGAAGTGATTCAATTTCAGGGGACAGGACCTGGATTGACACCTTTGAAGCATGTATTGTTACAATCGTTGGTGGTACATTGGCAGCGGGTGGCTCAAATGCAATCAATATGGTTTATGATCGTGATATAGACCCCGGAATGTCTAGAACCCGAACAAGACCAATACCAAATGGTTGGATATCTCCTAGACATGCACTACTTTTTGGAATAACAATAGCGATAATCGGTAGTGCTGTATTCCTTCCATTTCATTGGAAGGCTGCCTTCTGGTCAATGTTTTCAGTATTATTCTATGTCTTTGTGTACACTATTTGGCTAAAGAGAAGAACTCCACAAAACATTGTCATAGGAGGAATAGCAGGCTCAACTCCCCCTCTAATTGGATGGATAGTTGCATCTTCAGCCACCATTCCAGATAACATGAATCCAATCGATTTAGCATCTCCAATACCCTGGATGCTCTTCTTCCTAATCTTCGCTTGGACCCCACCACACTTCTGGGCTCTTGCATTGTATCGCAGTGGAGAATACAAAAAGGTCGGTGTGCCAATGATGCCTGATGTCAAGGGTGCAAATAGAACTCTGATGGAATCCAAATTCTACTGCATTCTGCTATTTTTTATTGGATCAGTACCCTGTTTTTGGCCCGAATATGGTTTACCATTAGCATGGGCATTCATCTCGGGATTCCTGACCTTGTGGTATTCTATATCGGTTTGGAGAATAGATCCTAATGAGGAATTAGATTCCAATGGGAGGATGCCTCTGGCCTTTGCTTCATTCATGCGCTCACTTGGATATCTCGCTTGGATGTTCATCGCGTTTGTATACATAGCAGCAGTTCCAACTGAGGATGTTTGGTACTATTCTGCAGGATTCATACTAGCTGTGCCAATTGTAAACATATTCGCAATCAAGTGGAAAGATTCTGCAAAGAGCAAGAATCGTAAAGTCCTCAACGCTGAATGAAAAAGGCTTTCAGGACAGAGATAATATCTCTACAGGATCAAGTAAGCTATCCTTAGACTTGGTTTATGGTTTCCAATCTCGATAGAGGACATAAGCAGGCCCTTCAATCGGTGGCTGTTCATCCATTCTATCTAATAGCCAAATAACCCAATCCAAAACTGCATTCTCTATCCCTTCTAGACCTCGTTTCTCTACATTTGCTAGTAGAACTTTAACAAGTGTTCGTAATCTATTGCCTACTATTTCGTTTATTGGTTGCATGAATCTGGTTACTGATTTGAAAGATAACTGCTTGTCAAAAGTCATCACCCCGATTGAATTAGTATTTATTGCTAAGAAATTTAGAGCATCCATCTCTTTTCTTTCTAATTGCACCATCTCTTCAAGACCGAAATCGTCAGATAGTTTGTTGATTAAAACCGACAAACCTGATTGATACATAGGTGATGCTAATAGATTTGCAATTTCTCTGGATGCTTCACGTTCTTTTCCTTTGTTCAACTCGATAATTTGTCTTATACCAAATATCAGCGTAACTAAAATTGCCAATCCTCCAAGTAGTTCTCCAAGATTGGCAGCTTCCTCGAGATTCATACTACAAATTTCATCAATTGGTTAATTATTGTTCCTTTAGCC
>CAXGTB010000079.1:0-6353 GCA_964012565.1 uncultured euryarchaeote
TTCAACTCCTATCAGCGGTCAAGTGTTGCATTCGCAACTTGTCCGTCTCGTCTAACTTAGTAACGACGACGTTCGAGGCATGGACCGAAATAGCCTCTTCTCTGTTGTCAGATTTTGTTGCGGTTGCACCTTCGACGAAAATGCGACCCTTGTTTGAATCTATGTTGAGTACTTTGCCAGTTAATGGATCTGCATTGCGCTTTCCACCAACTCTCTTGCCTCCGTGAGCGAAATCGCCACGAACAACACGTACTGTATCTCCTACACGTACTGTTACAGATCTTAGTCCAGCTAAACGCTCATCTGGCTTGTCCAATTGAAGACGTGCTCGGATACGCTTACGCTTGATATGAAGTGGCGCATTAGCCTGAGCCTTGCGCTGCTTTCCAGGTTTGCTACTCTTTACCATTCATTTCACCTCATACGATTTGCTTTGCAGTTGCTGCGATACGAGGCCAGCGTTCTGCTGCCTCGCGTGAAACAGGTCCCTTGATATCTGAACCTTGGACATCGCCTTTTTCGTTAGTAATAACACAAGCGTTGTCTTCGAATTGTACCCAAGTACCATCCACTCTACGGAATGGTCTGCGTTGGCGAATTACCACTGCATTGAACATCTGGCGGCGTGTTTCTGGAGTACCACGCTTAATTGAGACTTTGATGATGTCACCTACACCAGCAGCTGGGTATCGACGCATTGTGCCTCCCAACTTGCGAACGTTGATCACTTGTGCAATCTTTGCACCAGTGTTGTCAGCAACTTGTAACCTAGCCATGGTCGGTAGACCACGGGTTTGCTTACCTGCAATTCCACGCATCAAGCTTCACCTCCATTGTTCTCGATGACACAAAATGAAACTGTTTTGGAAAGCGGACGGCATTCCATAATTTTCACTCTGTCGCCTACTTCTACTCCACCGATGCAGTTTGGTAGATGGGCTGAAAGAGCGCTTGTGCGCTTTTCGTATCTCTCGTATTTCTGCATGTAGCGAACATTGTCTCTTTCAACAACGATCGTACCTTGCATACCTACGTTTGCCACAGTTCCTTCAAGCACCTGGCCACGAAGGCGCAGGGACCCGTAAAACGGGCAATTCTCATCTCCATCCCACTCACCGTTAGGGGGTTTTACATCTACTCCGATGTCTCGCATGGTAATCACTCACTCCTTTTGTTACGGTATATTCTATCTTCAGAACGCTGCCGTACCAGCTTTCCGTCGATGGCAACATCACTGTCACCGATTTTGAATTCAATAGAATTCTTGCCAAGAGTAACCTCGCGGTTATTCTCAAGCATTGTGATGGTTTCTCTGGTCTCGTCTACTACCAGACCATTGCGACCAACTAGTGCCGCATCTGGAGAGTCTGTGACATAGATGTCACGTCCAATCCAAGATTGATTCAGAACTGCGCTAACCATCTTATCGCACCTCCACATTGAATCCGTTGTTTGTAAGAACCGCTGCTGCTTTCTTCTTGTGATCTCCTTGAAGTTCAATCACACGTCCCTTTACAGTACCGCCAGCAGCGCATCTGTTCTTGAGAAGCTTGGCAAGTTGATTGATATCGATTGCAGAATCATCGATTCCCTCAACCTTAGTTACAATCTTGCCGTAGCGGCGGCGGTCGGTGCTAATGGTTGCTTTTTGCTGCTCCTTAGCGATCTCCTGACAAATACATAATTCATCTGGGAGTCCACATACATTGCAGATTGCAGCCATTCTCATTCACCTCCTATTTCCTAATAATTTGATTTTATCACTGTGATGCCATCTTTGTCTTGATGCGTGCGATAGAGCGGCGTACCGCTTTGAACGCTCCCATGTTAGATGGGGTACCACCTAGGGATTGCTCAGCACGTAGTTGCAAGAGTTCTTCTTGCAATTCTTCTAGTCTGTCACCAAGTGCTTCAGCACTCATAGATGCGATTTCTCTGTTGGATACGTGGGTCACTCAGATCCCTCCTCATCTCCAGAATTCTCGGATGCTTCTTCTGCATTCATGCGAAGTTGCTCTTCTGAATAAATTGTGATTTCGTGAGGTAGCTTTGTTCCCTTGCGCATAATTGCGACTGTAACGCCGATTGTACCTAGCTTCTTGATACAAACAGAGTATCCAACATCCATGTGTTCCAATGCGGTTTCTCCACAGTACTTTACGTGTCCACGAATGAACTTCTGGGTTCGGTTTCTGCTACCGGTTAACTTACCTGCAAGTGTGATGATTACTCCACGAGCACCTGCTTCCATGATATTTAGGGCTGCGGAATGGCCAGCACGGCGGTAATACCAACCTCGCTCCATTGCGCTTGCAATCTTTTCAGCCATAACCTGTGCATTCAATGCTGGGTTTTCGACTTCGTCAACCTTCAACTTAGGATTCTCAATTCCGAATCTTTCGTCCAATTGCTTTTGCAAATCGTTGATTATCTTACCTTTACGTCCAATGACCATACCAGGGCGCTCTGCTTTGATTATGACCTCAGTTCCAGCAGGTGTTCGACGGATATCCAATCCTCCGAATCCAGCTTTCTTGGTGTTATTCATCAAGAACTCCTTGACCAAATGGCGCTCGACGTTACGATCGATAATGCGTCTTAGTGTACTCTTGTTGTCGCTCATGATAATCACCTCAGAAATCGTCCTCCAGTTCGTCTTCGACTCCGCTGAAGTCTTCTAAGAATAGTTCCATGTTCACTCTGTAGTGATTCTTTGGAGATGCTCTACCACGAGCACGTGGAGTCCAACCTCTCTTGATTGGACCACGGTGTGCTGCACAGTGAGTAATAACCATCTCTTCTGGATCGATATCTTCGTACTGGTGACGAGCATTTTCCATGCAACTCTCTATGAGTTTAATCATGATTCTGCTAGCCTTGACAGGGTATCTTCCAGGTCCGACTCCACCTTTGCGGTGTCCTACCATTGATGGTCCAGATCGCTTGCGCTTCTTGTTTCCAGAACCAAGTCTGAATGGGACTGCTACTGCCTTTCTTCTAATGTCTGGCCTGTCGCTGTCGATTTTCAGTACGTTGTTCAAGAATGTTATCGCCTCGCCTGCAGTCTGATGCTTGATAGCACGTGCTATTTCGAAACAGTGCTTGACGTGTACGTCTGCCTCAACAGCACGTGCTGTTGCCAAGCGGCTGCCTTGTAGCAACTGGGTGTAACCTTTCTGAGGTAACTCCTTGCGCTTTGAGCGGCGGTCCATTTCTGATTTCTTCCAACCCATCATAATCACCTCACTTCAATGCCACGTGTGATGAAGAGCGGGTCGCACCAACACCAGGTCCAGAGTGTGTAACATTCTTTCTGGTTAGGGCGAACTCTCCGAGATAGTGGCCTATCATCTCTGGCTTGACATCGATTTCAACGAAGTTTTGTCCATTGTGGACAGCTATTCGCTTACCGACGAATTCAGGCAGGATTGGGACGTCACGGCGATGCGTGCGGATTGTGCGGCCGGTTGAACGGCGCACACGGCTGATGAAATGTTCATTTTCAGGAGATAGCCCACGAATGATTGATCTTCTTGGACGGCTACCTAATAGCGTAACTACTGAGGGAGCACTTGGATCCTCTTCGGAAGGCCATAGTGGCATTGCCTTGAGTTCCTCGACCTCATATCCTCTGTAGGTGAATTCTTTCTTCTTGCGTCCTGTAACTGTTGTGCGCTTCTTACGAGCTTTTCTTCTGCTCGCTTTTGGGGTCATGAATGACTTCTTCTTCTTTGCCATATTATCTCACCTCAAATTTTCTTGCCGCGGCCTCTTCCTGTGCGGCTTGGTGCTATGTTACCGACCTTGGCACCTGGTGGTGTGCCACGAGCAACAGAGCTTGGACCGTGAACTGCTTGGTGATTACCTCCACCATGCGGGTGGTCTACTGGGTTCATTGCAACACCACTTACGTGAGGATACAACTTACCACGTGCCTTAGCCTTGTAGTGTGCTGCACCTGCAGTACGTAGTGGCATCTCTCCACGACCGTGCCCTGCTAGTACTCCAATTGTTGCACGGCAGTTACCTGTCATGTCCTTGGAAACACCAGAAGGCAGTCTAACACGTACTTTTCCTCCATCAAGGTGTGCTTCGATTGTTGCTGAGTTACCTGCAGTTCTTGCAATCTTTCCACCATCGCCTGGGCGAATTTCGAGATTGTTAATCGCAGTTCCTTCAGGAATGTTTGCGATTGAAGTAATGTTACCAGGTCTTAGTGCGACATTGTCGCCAATCGCTACTGTTGAACCGATTGAAATTCCTTCTGTCGCTACTACTAGATTGGTTTGACCATCTGGTAGTTTCACGCGTGCGAGTGGTGCTGTGTGAACTGGACTGTGTACCAATTCAGTTACTTCAGCAACTACATCTTTTACACGTGGCATTGTGTTTGAACCAGGGAAACGGTGGCTAGCCACGCGGTAGCGTGGTGAGCTTCCCTTGCGTTGTGAACGTGTTCTCTTACCCATGATATCACCTCATCAGAATGCGCCAAGTCGCATTGCAGCCTCATCTGCAAAGTAGCCTTCTGCAAGTTTGACACTTGCATGCTTTCCGTTCTTGGTGTTACGGACATTGACTTTTTCCACCTCAACATCGAACAGTTGTTCGACTGCAGCAGAGATTTCTCCCTTAGTTGCACCTCGGCGGACTATGAATTCTAAGCGGTTACCGGAGGTTCTAGCTTCCATTGCCTTCTCAGTAATCCAAGGTAGCATAATTACGTTATACGGATTTACCATTCATCACACCTCCTCAGTTTAGTGCCTCCACTGCTGCCTTGGTAAAGACAGTTAGACGGCCAAGGTCACCACCAGGAGCAAGGTGCTCCGCTGATAGATCCTTAGCGGCGACGACATCGACGCCTGGAAGATTTCTTGCAGCCTTTGCTAGGCCATCCTTGTTTGCTACAACCAATAGAATGCTCTTTGGAGTCTTGTGGACTCTTCCACGCATTGTTGCCTTACCTGCTCTAATCTTACGGCCATCACGAGCACGGCGAAGATCATCACCAAGACCCAGAGCCTCGAATATTGCGTTAACCTTACGAGTTCCACCGCTTAGATTGAATGCTTCAATATCGATCTTCTCGCCATTCTCAGAGTATTCTCCTAGAATGATTGGTAGAGTAGAAATCTCTTCAGCAAAACGATGTCCTCGGTTAGAAACCATATCGACATCTGTGGTTGCTGCAAGAGCAGAGTTGCGTGCCAGTCTGCGCTCGTTGCGGTTCAACTTACGAGACCAGTCTTTCTCTACTTTAGGACCGTGTGCACGGCGACCACCCAGTGTGTGGGGGTTTTGTGCACCACGGCGCTGACCAGTTCTTCTCATAATTCTAGAAACACCACGACCCTTACCCCACCATTCAACGGAATGCTTCATTCCGCTCATTGGCTTACGCTTTCCAACATGTGGGTTTGACCCGTATGCTTGTCGGCGGTTAGCACGAGCACTTGCTACTGCTAGTTTTACTAGATCGGTTCTGATTTCAGAACTGAAAGATTCTGGAAGTGATACCTTCTTGCCTAATTCAACATCGATTTCGTAGACTTCTTGAAGGCGTCCTGCATCGAGCTCATCTTGCTCGATTTTGTTAATGATGTTGTGTACTGCTACCTTCATCTTCAGACCCCCTGCTTACTAGAAGTACTTACGTACGTTATTTCGAATGGGTGCTCGACCTTATCTGAGCCACGAGTAGCATCACGGAATCTAACCAAGCGCTTTGCAGGGCCTGGAAGGCTTCCCTTAACTAAGACATAATCTGAATTGACTTCACCGTAGCGCAGGAACCCTCCAGATGGAGTAATTGCCTTGTCTTCTGCGGATGCAATAGATAGAATTCTCTTGTTGTACTCAGTGCGCTGATGATAACCTGTCTGCCCACCTTGTCTGATCGTCTTACGGACATATCCGGTACCGAAGTCACCCATGTTACCATGTTGACGGCGCTTCTTTGAGTTCTTGTGAGATTGTAGTTTACCACCAAACCTCTTGATTACACCTTGCCATCCGTATCCTTTTGTGACACCGATTGCATCGACGAATACACCTTCTGCGAATACATCGTTGATCGACAATTCTTGACCCAAGTTTTCTTTGGCCCATTCTAGTTTTGAAGCGGAGTCGCCACCAACTAGTCCTAGTTCCATAACCTCAGGAGTCTTAGAAGGAGTTCCTGTAATTGAATGTGGTTGAGTTGCTGCAATGATTCTAACCTCTACCAAATCAGCACCACTTAGAGCTTCAAAGTGCTTATCTGAATCATGTACTTTCATTGCATTGTTGTGCATTCTTCTGAATAGTTGAGGGAATGCCTCGGAAATTTGCTCAGCGTCAACCCATGCTTC
>CAXGTB010000080.1:0-6310 GCA_964012565.1 uncultured euryarchaeote
AATTCAAGCAAAGTAATGAAAGTCCGCTCCCACCAACCGGGGGACCTTACAATTGTCACATGGTGAATTCCAGGCTGAATGTCTCTAGCATCCAAATTATCGGCCCAAGTTCTGCAAATATCCTCAAGTCTCACAGGAATCAACGGCATATCTGGAGCCATCAGATCACACAGCCGATATGGGTTAGCAAGTTCTCCTGAGATAAGCAGTGGTCTGCGCTTTTCCAGGTCGATTATGTCTTTAACCAAATTACCGTTTTCTAGAGAAAAATTACCCACGTACTCTTTGAGGCCGACCAGATCTAGAGAATCACAATCAGGCATTTTTGGGAAATCCATTCGGCTCAATTCTTTAGACGAAAAGAACATTGGTTCACTTGGCAATGGTAATGGAGAATTGCCCGGAGGATTGGCCCACAATCTAGGAGAAGTCGCCATGTTGCTCCCACTGTCGATTTGTTGTTGAAACTTGCTCAAAGAATGAACTTGGGGAGATTTCTTGCAACAACACTATGCGATACTGTACCTACAATTTGACCTTGATTATTAGTTACTGCCAATTGATTAAGATCGTGTGTAAGCATTAACGCTGCAGCTTTGAGGAGAGGTGTGCTTTCTTTCATGGTCATGGTCTCTTGGGTTACTAGTTGTTTTGCAGGAATCGTGTGCATCCAAGCAACGTCGCGATTGACGGTCTTTCTAGCAACTAACTTTAGGATATCAACAGCATGAATTCTACCAATAGGCACGCGTTCTGAGTTTACTATGAAAACATGGTCCCAATCGCGTGACGTGATTACGTCAAGAGCATCTGCAACAGACGCATTCTTTCCGATTACATGGGGGGAACTCATCACTTGACCACAAGTCAGTGAACGTACAGATTTAGACCTGCTAACTGTTGCTGGAAATCGCGATTTACTCTTCGACATTATTGTTCCTCCTTGATGCCCGGCCGACTGCTCTACCTATATCAACCCATCAACTTATTGCGGGTATATTTTTTCATTTATTCGGAATTTAAACCCCGTATATAGTAACGAATAGTCTGTATTTATTCCGTAATTACGAATAAAATCCCCGATATCAAGCGGGACCTCCCGGTTCGAAGCACACAAAACGAACCTTCAATGGGAATGATGCCCCAGCGCCTCTCTATGGCACTCTCGCAGGATGTCCTAGCCCGACTTGCTAGTCTCTCTGGATATGAACAGATGTTAGAGATGGATTCAGTTAGTAGAAACACAGGGATGGGATTGGCAGAAATTGAGTCTCAGATTGCAGCATACAAAGCATCCGCTTCGCAACAACCAGGAGCAAACCCCCAAGCAGATTTCCAACCTGTTGCAAGTAAGGAATTGGTTGATTTAAGCTCTTCACAACCGATGAATAAAGCCCCAAAATACATTGATAACCCGGATCAATATCGTATGAAGTATAATCCTTCTCAGCAAGGTCAATCAAATCAATCTCAGGTTAATCAAGCAATAATTTGCCCAGATTGCTCAGCACCTTTGGGAATCCCAAATATTCGTCCGATCAAAGTTACGTGTCCACAATGTATGTCCGAATTGGTTTTCCATTCGTAATCAGATTCCCCAATATCTTTCGGACTGTGCCTGCCTTGCTTGCACCGCACGAACAATGGTAGTTGTAACCCATAGAACTGCTATCCACATGAGGGGTTCAAGCATAACAGCCCAAATTCCTTGCACTGTGAATTCATATCCAACACCTGTCAAGACGTCCATTGCGATTTGCAATCCTTGGTCTAAGAATGAATAGACAACCATTCCAAACACTGCTAGAATAATTAGCCTTCCAGAGAATGAACCTTTCTTCAATCTCAATAGCATAAATCCAGCAGTAGATGTAAGGAATGCAATAACGATCCACGCCAGTGCAGAATGTACTACTCCAATCCATACAACGGACATATTCGAAGTAAGTTCTAATTCCTGATATTTGTCATATCCCATCGCTACGGCAAATATTGCACTGAATACAGTAGTCGTCCATAGTAGGGATGAGAACATAGCAGCATCAGCATTTTCTCGCATCTCTTGAGCGATTCTACTAACGGTTGCCTCGATTCCTAGGCCCTTAGATAGAATGAACAAACCAAAAATTAGCGGAAGTGAACCAATTACGATACCGCCGAGCGTGTCTGGCAGCATTACACCAAGTCCGAAAATAGCCATGATGGCACCAAGTGGAACTAACATTTTTGCTCTCCATTTAGGATCTTCAAGCGCCTTGACGATGTAGTAGTAAGTGCCCTCGATACCTTTCGATTGTTTGACGATTATTTTCTGCACATGATCAATTCTGACCTGGCTTTGAATAATCGGCATTACAGATTCATCTTCAGCACCATCGGTTACTAGGATTGCTTGATCAGGTTGGAACTCAGTTACCACTTCTTCGAGTTGAGCTGCAATAGCTCTGTCAGAGCGAACGCCGACTTTTTCATCACCGGTTAGAATAGCGATTTCAACATCATCGCTTTCGCTATTGGTTTCAGCGAGATTGTCATGTTGATGTAGAGCTCCAAGAATGGCGTTGGTATCGCTTTCTTCAGGGTCTGCAATCCCTAATTTCAATGCCGCAGTTAAAACTTGTTTTCGACCTACAACGGGACCTCGAATCGCTGTTTTTAGGCCGAGATCATTGTCTCGGTCCACAGTAATTACTAGGGTCCTTGTCATTTACGAAAACCTCGGCTACAATTAGGCTGACGCGCTTCCTGTTCATCAACCATCGCCCGGTTTGGGCTGCTCAACACGGACTTCCAAACTTTCTTGTCGTTTTCGTCGTCTTTGTTTTGCGCGGATGTATTTGAGGGGATGGTCCATCCAAGGTTGATCGCATAATTTGTCATCACCAGTTTGTACAGCACAGTTGTGGTTTACCTTTAATTTTGAACAACCTGATGGCGTATATTCTCGCTCGTAAAGATGGTTGACCTGATAGGTGGTTGTCGATTCACTGAAATCGGGAGCATTTCTGAAAAAATCAACAGTTGTCTCCGGTGGAAGTCCAATACATCTCGACATCGAACCAAGGAATACTCTTCCAAAATGATTCAAGTTTACACCTTGGGATAGCTCAGCCACCGCTTTTCGCATGCAGGGGGGCCAATCTTCTTCCCCTGCTCCAATAAGAGCGATAGTTTCTGCAGTTTTTGAGGCAACTAGACCCCTAATCATTCCAACGGGTTCAGAGAGGCGAATCAGCAACCCTTCATCCATTTTGGACATTTTTTCTAGGGCATCGAGTTTTATGTCTTCTTTCATCCTCTCTCTTAGTAGTCTAGCAACCTTGGCTCTGGATGAATATCGATCACCTTCATCGTGTAATGTCACCCATCCATTCTTGATTTCACAATTTGGTAATCTCCATCTCGAGCCAGTAATTCCTGTGCATAATTCAATAAAATCAGAAAGACCGATTTTCCAAATTCCCTTTTCATCGCACTCAATTTCAGAGAGATAGGTGTTAGCAATAATTCGTATAGCGCTATCTTTTTCCAAAATTCGTTGAGCCCTTTCAGCTTCTGCCTGAGCCCATCTAGAAATCAAGCGTTCATCTTCGCTTGCTCCAACTACAAGCCTTGCATAATAAAATGAAAATGCTTCCAACAATCTTCCTTCTTCAGTATGAATGTCCCCAATAGAGGCAACTTCCACTCCATCCTTGCTATCAACGGAATCAATAAGTCTGGAACGTGCACGGATTCTTGCTCTATCCATCATGCTCCCATCTAACAATTCATCGATATCCACATCGTGTTTTGCAGCCATGCTTGCAATCCAGGATTTTGCCTGAGGCAAGAATGGATATCTTGCAAGCGTAACCTCGTCTGCAAGGTCAGGAATCGCTAGAGGCTTGGGCACGTTTGTTTACTCACAAAGGAGGCATTTGAACCCTCTCATTCATGTGGGATATATCGGTCGCCTAATCGATGGAGGCGGTTGACCAAAGATTGATTCTTATCCAAAACGAGATTCGTAAATCGTTTGGCTGGGACCTTGAATCGGATTTAATTAGCGCGAAATCTTTAGCTTCTAATTGTAAAAATCCAACTGCATCCGTTATGTTTGATTCAAAGGTAACAGTGGTAGGTGCAGCCGCTGAATTTGGTTTGGAACTCAGCAACCCAACTATAGTAGCTGATGGTGCGATTGGTGCAATTACAGATCTTTCAAAAGTGGCTCTCATTGTAACCGACGGGGACGGAAGCCCCCATTTGGAAAGAGCTTTGAATCAAGGAATACCAATCTGCCTACATGCTCATGGCGATAACATAGATGCCTGGCAAAATGTGTTATCTATAATCGACAAGGAACAAGAGGTTATTTTGACTCATCAAACTCCCGAAAAAATCGAGGGGATGCATAACCCTGGAGGGTTTACCGATGGAGATCGAGCAGTTTGTGTGGCTTTCGCACTCGGTGCGAAAGAGGTTGAATTGGTGGGTTTCTCCACCGAGGATGTAGGCCGATGGTCTGGGGTTACAGACAAGAAACGAAAACTAATCAAGTTGAAGTGGATGGAAAAAGTACTACAATTACTTTCGTTGAGGGTTGATAATGAAAAATAATTACTGGCTTTGGGCAGTTGCTTTACTCTTAGTAAACACTGGCTGGTATTTCGTTAGTCAACAAAATGCATCACAAGAGATAAACAGGCCAGGTGCTGAATTTTCGGAGTCGCGCAATGCTGAACTATCTGTTGTATATGGGGATGAATTAGATTACGAGATTGTTCATTGTTTCGAATCAATAAATGGAGTGGTATACAATGTCAGTATCAACATTCAACAGGGCTCCAAAACATTGTATTCATGGGAAGGAGATACCAATGATGGATGCATTACCCATACATCCTCTGCAGAAGAGGGAGATATTGTAGTTAATACTGAAATCGAGGAAGGGGTTGAAGTCACAACAGAACTGACAACTTGGCCTATGAAAAGCGCTTTCCCAATTGGAGTCGTGTTATTTTCCGTAGGTACTATTGTAGTTGCATTTGGCGAAACATTCGTTCGTTACATGATTAAAAAATACAAAGGCGAGGGCACTGATAATCAGGCAAATGAAATAGGTGAAAACAATTCAGATAGCAGTAATATTTGGCAAGATCCAATACGACCAAATTGATCAAAGGAAATCTGAGAGGCTCAGTTGTTTTGCATTGTCATTATTGAAAAGGCTCTCAACACTATCTGCTAACCATTCGACATTTTGCCTAGTGTATTGGTCCACTCCGTAGGTCTCCATAACGTGTTTTGTAACTTTGATGTACTTACGAACAGCACCTTCTGTGACAGTTAATGCAAGATTCCCGTTGCACATATCACCTTCAGACTTCCTGACACCAAATGCACTCATTCCCTTTCCAGTTAGTTTTGGAGGTTGTATGCATTTCCCGGCCAAAGGCATCCTCCTGTACGAATGACCACATTTCAAGCAACGAACCTTTTGTCTTGTAAACGCAACCAAGTTCCCTCTCAAATCAGGTAGAAAGTGAGAGCGAACAACGCTAGATGCAACCGTTCTTACGTCAACACCTCTGAGACGATGGCCCAGTGAAAGTTGACCATTCATTTTGTCAATCATTGTTTCCAGAGTTTTGTATGCGGAAAGTGGCGGACCTTCCGACATACTCTTTGTAGAATGTGTGAATCCAAGTCCTCTTACTGCACCGATTGAACCCAATCTTCTTTCGATGTAATCCATTTTGTCGGCCAGAGATTTTGGGTGAGGTTGGTCTAGAGTTGCTTCATAGAACCATCTCTCATAGTGCCAAGCAGAGTCTACATTGAGGGCTTCCTTGTCAACTTCTGTAGGATTTAGCCTTGTAGTCAATACAAGAGGGGCATCCATTTTTCCTCCTCTATTTGCAGGAAGGATTTCTCTACTAAAATTAAGCAAACCATCCATTAGAAGCATAATTGCATCTTCGTCCCCATCACAGTTTCTTCTCTTAGCCGCATGGAATAGGGGATGCGCATATCCTCCAGAGCTATCTGTAAATCCAATCAATCTTGATAGGACTCCGCCAGAGGTGTGAGGCGCCAAAGCACAAATCAAGTGTCCAACCAAATCTTCGGGTTTGTTTACGTGATAATATGGTTCCATTCCATAAAATCTCACGAGTAACTCATCGATATACTGCGCCGTCCTAACGAAATAATCAGCACCATTTCGAGCAAGTATGAAATCCTGAGGGAATATTTCCAGCATTTGGTCATCGCTTTGTAACTCTTCACCAAAGCAATCATGGGTATATCCTAGGTGCTTTAGACG
>CAXGTB010000081.1:0-6275 GCA_964012565.1 uncultured euryarchaeote
GTTGAGCAACAATTCTAGCAGCTTCAGGCAGCGAAGTATGCCACTTATCCACAAGGGTCTCTATGCGTTTGACTTCTTGCGCCAATTCACCATAGTCTTTCATCTGGCGCAAAATATCAAAGATTGTATCTGCACCAACTTCTCCAAGAGATAAAATTCCCATTCTTGTAATGAACATGTGCATTTCTTTTTCGATTTTTATTGCAGACCTATTTACTTCCAATACTGGGAAATAAATCGCTGCACCACCTGTAAGTGCAGGTAACAATATTACTAGGAAAACACCTGTAAATCCTGCGAATAGACCGCCTTCTGATAAGCCACCTGTTAGCCATATCAGCAGTATCGCAGTGATAAGACCAGCCAATGCAGAAGGTAGTACAAAGAGAAGTAAAAACCTAGGAATTGGCATCTCTAGGCGACGCAGAGCAATCTGCCAAGTCGCCATTCGCTCCATTCAATCAGCTCCATTTCAACGTTCAGTGATACTAACCCACGTATCCACAGCGGAACGGAATGCTTCCCATCCACCGTTGTAATACAGGTTCAACAAGTCGAATACGTCATCATAATGAGTCAAATCACGATCTGCCATAATCTGAATTGCATCAGCCCGGCGAGTTAATTCGTCATACGCATCTCTCTTGTTTTCAAATCCCATCTGTGCAGCGATTTTGTTCTCCAACAAGTGTGATTGGAACATACCACGGAAGTAGTGCTTATCCTTTACAGGGTCCCATTCGAACATTCCTCTGGTTAGAACACCATCACTGTGCTTATTGTATCCAATAACCTCGTCAATACCAGTAACACGTCTAGCAATTCCGCCGCCAGGTGCTTCTACAACTTCTTGGAAAATTGCGAAATTCAAGTTATCGAAGAAACGAATTGGAACGTTGATTGGATCACCAGTAAATCTCTGAATCATTTTGACAATTGATGATGCGTGGAATGTAGCGATTACTGGGTGTCCAGTCTGCATAGCCTGGAAAGCGGTTGCACCTTCTACACCACGAATTTCACCAATGATGATGTATCTAGGACGAGAACGCAAAGCCGCTTTCAATAAGTCGAACATCTCGACTCTACTTTCTTCGTTCTTTGAATCACGAGTAACAAGCCTCTGCCAAATCTTGTGCCTAACTTTTACTTCAGGAGTATCTTCAGCTGAGTAAATTTTGACATTATGGTCGATAAAAGGTAATATCGCATTCAGCGTGGTAGTCTTACCAGAAGCTGTTTCTCCACTCACAAGAACAGACATACCATACTCTAAACAAATCCAAATGTATGCTGCTTGTTGAGCACTCATTGTACCCCATTTTATGAGTTGAACAACGGAAATTGTTTCTTCAGCGAATTTACGAATAGTAAATGACGGTCCTAGCATAGAAACGTCATCAGAGAAGATGATGTTGATACGTGAACCATCTAATAATGCCCCATCAATAATCGGTTTATTGTCCGAAACTGGACGACCAATACGCTCAGACATTGCACGTAAGTATCTTGCAAGTAAGTCTCTTTCACGGAATCTAATATTCGAAGTTACCATTCCGAAGACTTTGTGATCCATGTGTACGTGTTTGAGACCAACTGAGTGAATATCTTCCAGCATTTCATCTGAAAGAAGAGGCTCTAGTGGACCATTTCTAATCAGATCACGTATGATTGTGTACCTTAGCCTGTCTCTCTGCTCTTTGGTGACAACTATTCTTTTGTCATCCATTCCAAGAACTTCCCACATTCGACCTTGCCTGCGAACGCTTCCTCTTACCTCTGAGTCTAGAACGGTATATCTATCAATCATTCCCGACAAGATGTTTTCGAATTCATCATCTGTAGTGAATGTTGGAGCACTTGGGGCTTCTTGAAGAAGAACTTCGATTAGGGTTCGACGGATATTTTCTTCCTCGTCGGTTAATTGAGGTTCTAAACCGAACCACAATGTTTGACCTTGGGAGCCGTCGTCATCGACTGGCCGATACATATGAACGAAAATCGGCTCTTTTGTAACATAAATCAGATTCATTGGCTCTACTTTTCTTGCATCTCTATCCAGTGGGCCATAGTAATACGGCCGACTTCCATATTGTGCTTCAAAATCTTTCACCCACTGAGCCACGTGAGGGTGGGCTGCCATGACTGAATCTAAGTCACCACGCTGGAATCGGAGATCTTCGTCTTCCATCAGCTCACCGCCGTAATATCCACGATGAAGCCCATGTAAGGTTCAACACGCCATCCAACGCTTGCCTGAACAGGTCCAGCAGCTCTTAGGAATCTAGTGACAACAATTGTTCTTTTTATTTCCCCACCTACGAAACCAGCGTTCATATCAAGCAATACCTCACATGTCGAGCGTAGTTTGTGTAATAATTTGCCATCCATTTCGGAGGGGTCAATGGTTAGCAATAGTGAACGTGATTCGCTGCATACTTTGCGCAGCTTCTGTAATGTCGCCAGATGTTGAGATGGCTCAAGACCTTCTGGCATTAGTGCTGATGCTGAATCTACAACAACAACATCCGATTTTTCGATAGCGCCTGATTCTAGCACATCGAATAGGTCTACTCCCTCCTTGGCTTCTGCGATTACACCAAACCTAGAGAAAACCATCAGCTTACCTGAGGCAATAAAATCAGTTACCGGGTAACCGATTGACTCCATCTGTTCAATCCAACCACGTGTGGTAAGTTCTGTAGTGACTACCAAGACCTTTGAGCCGTTTTCTAATAATCCGTAAATTAATCTCTGGCTAATAAGGGATTTTCCACTACCAACTTCACCTTGAATCATCCATAGACTCCTATTTGGTAATCTTGCACCCATAGCATTCGAAAGGCTGTCCTGTTCGAGAGTAAACTCGTATCCGTCTTCAACAGGCTTAGGAGGTTCATCAAACACTTAGCCTCACCTCTGCTGTTTCAGAATCGGTTCCTTTAACTCCATCACTTACAGTAGATTGTGCAACAATTGTAACTGTCGCAAGGTCGTTATCTGCATAATTGAAACTAGCATCAGAAACTGTTACTTCGATGACGTAGCCATTAGCCCAATCGCCATTGGGTGGATAAAGAGTTGCTGTGCCAACTAATGCAGACGAAACACCGTCTACAAATATCGTGAATGAAGATTTATCCAAAGTTCTCTTTCCTGTATTCTGGAAGTAAAGAGTAATCTCTTGATTTGTCCCCGAGGTATCTAGCAATACATCGCCTCTGTCTCCACTGAAGGACACATCGGTTTCAGCATCTGCAGCTTTTCCTTTGGCATTGGTTCCGTTGGCCTCTGCCAAATCACCCCAAGATTGGAGCAGAACCACAGATGCAGCCCCACTAATCAACAATGATGTGACGAGTAAAATCATAGAACTTGCACCAGCGTCTGCCATTTTCTCACCTCAAACGACGCTCGCGGCTTTAGTTTGCCCATCAATTGATACTGCAATTCTTGAAACAGTTGATTGGCCACCGCTGTAATAGTAGTATTCGTATGTCTCTCCTGGGAAGATGATGGTTGGTTGATAACCATCATGACTTTCAGAGAGATTCGTTGGTGTGCCACCGTCACTAAACAGCCATGCAAAGTCTGTATCAACGTCTGTGCTACCGTCGTTGGTAACGTTGACATAAACTAAATTGCCGAGCGTGGCTGTGATATTCAGGTTGCTACCAGTGTTTGACCCTGTGACCTCCAGGAAGTACGTGGAGGTGTAGAGATACGATGATCCGTGGTTAAGGATGTTTAATCCTGTAACTGTACCCGCGGAGATCACAAGGTCAGCGAGGAAAGAGCCTGTACTACCATTCACTTCGACTTGTCCAGGTGAATACCCGGACCCGCCGTTGTTTATTGTGAATGACACAACTGCTCCTTCAACGTTAGTGGCGTCCTCAATAGTGAATTGTGTAATGGGTTCAGCAGTTGCCTCGATTTGCGCAATGGAATCATCCACCTGTGCTTCGAGAGTAGCCATCGCTAATGCGAATACTACTAGCAATGAGGTTCCAACCACCATCGCTCCAACTGCTACGCTACCCATTCACTCTCCACCTCTGAGTGATCTGGCTCTTCTCCAATTTGAGATTAGAGCCGAGAATGTTAGCAACTCTCTGTGCGGCAAGTGGTCTTCCAAAGCGCTCTCTGTATCACCAGGAGCGGCCATCTGAACAATTGCCAGCACTAATCTTCCTTCATCTGCGCTTAACATGCCAGAACTCATCGCCTTCTGTGTGAAGGAAACTGCTGCCATGCCAGACAAATTGTCTAGAAGCAATGCTGCTACAGTCGGCGCACCGACCGATCCATCTGCTCCCTCTCCTAGATGCGCCGGAGCGATTAGGAATGGGTTAGATGCTAATGCTTGAGCTTCGTACAACTCCAAGAGTGGAGCCGAATCCTCGGACTTTAGACGATCTGTTCCTGTTGCAGTGATTATCTCTCCCGAAGATGTAACGATTGTATCGCCATCTCCAAGTTCAACTTCACCAACTGCTTCGCCTTCGGGAATATGCCCTCCTGCGTTTACAGCAACACCGTCTTCGAGTCGATTATCGACTTTCCTCAACATGTCTTCAACTTGATCTATACGACTAGAAATTAGTCTTTCTAGACCTGAAGTGTCGACACTAGCCTGTACCTGTGACGCTGCAGATGTTGCAGTCGGCAATGATCCAGTGTTATTGAGTCGTGCTCTAGTAGGTCCGGGGGAAATTGTCCATGCATCCTCTTCTGTCAATTCGCCTTGTTCAGGCATTGGAACTTGCTCAATCGCTATGTTTGACATAACGCGCAAACGTTCCTCAGAAAGGTCGCCCTGGGGCTCCCCAGATTTGTCACTGCTACCGAATGGCCATGCCATTTCAGTACCCCCTAATTCAAATTGAACCCCTCAACTCGTGAGAGTCGATATTGGGGTTCAGTTCGAATCAGATAACTAGTGATCCTCTAGCGTCGTCTGAGATGTACAGTGTCTCATAAGTTGAGCCACCGTTTCCTACGTGAATCCATAGTGTTACTTCACCGTTGACGCCAACACTTGTAGCATCACAGGAAGATGTTGCACCTGTGTCAGCATCCATTACGAAGGAGTAGCTAACACCAGGAAGGAATGCTGTGACTACTCCGTCACCGTTTCCGTCTCCAATGTCATCTACATCGTCAGCGTTTGTGAAATCTCCAGAAACATATTCGTAGTTTCCACCTGTGTCTTCACAGGTTAGTTGGAACTGTACATCTGATGGAGTGATTACTTCAGAACCAGGAGCGGTTTCGAAGTACAGTAGGTATGAATCATCTGGATCGAAGACGAACATTGAGTTCACCGTAATCTTTCCAGAGATTTCCTGTTGTGTGTCACTACCAGATTGCTGAGCATTCTGTTGTAGTTTCTCACCAGTTTGAATGATAACAGCAGATGCTACCGCTGCTACCAGAATCAAAGCAATGAATACAATCATTGCGCCGATACCAATCGATCCTAATTCGTCTTTCTTAATTTGATTATTCTTCATCATATCACCTCAAACAATATTGTCTCCTCTGTCAATGCTAACATAGCTTAGTGTTTCGTATGTTGTACCGCCACCGTTCGCACTAACGACCATTGAATGCTCTTCGTTTAGTGCAGGAGCGCAGCCGTTACCTGCGTTTCCAACGTTTAGGTCAATCATGTATGTTTCACCAGGACTGAAGGTACCACCAGCGATTGCTGTACCATCCAAGTTAGTAGCTGTAGATAGGTCACCATCTGCAACTGCTGGAGTTCCTGCTCCATCATCACAGATAACTGACCAATGTACGTCTGTATTGGTAATTGGTTCAGAACCGGGTGCTAATTCAAACACCATGGTTATCTCTTCGTTGTTAGCGGTTGGGGTATCGCCCACCCAGACAGTAATAATCGAGATTTTACCCGAAATTTCCTGCTGCGTGTCGCTACCCGACTGCTGTGCGTTCTGTTGCAACTTCTCACCCGTTTGGATGATAACTGCGCTTGCGACTGCGGCAACCAGAATAAGAGCAATGAATACAATCATTGCACCTATACCGATTGAACCCCAATCGTTGCTTTCTTCGTTCATATTTTTCTTCTGCATTGGTTTTCACCTCTTTTTTCTTTTTTTGTATCTCTACATCCTCCCCAACCGGCTCAACCGCCGCAGGGTGGAAAATGATCAGGCGGCGGATCCACCTCCGTCGCCCATGTCAATCACGAGTGGCATAGTTACCACTCCTATTTCGTCTGGAGAGAGTTTCTCTACCAGTGGAAG
>CAXGTB010000082.1:0-6158 GCA_964012565.1 uncultured euryarchaeote
CCATGAAGATCGATTTGTTCTTCGATGTTTAATCCAGCTTCTTCGAGTTGTTCTCGAACATCCCTGAAAACCTGTTTTTCTCCTTCTTCACTAAATCTTTCAGAGGCAGCCTTCAGGGAAAGCAATGCCTTCCCACCAGGTTTGAGAAACCGCTTTACTGCCTTGATGAATATCTCTGCTTGGCCTACTTGAGAGACATCTTGTAGCAACCAATCTACTTTGGTAGAAACCATTACTCCCCAAGCCGCATGCTTCCTTGCATCGCCCAGTACCGGAACTAATCCGGGTCGAAGCTTTGCTAAGTGAACCAAATCTCTGAGACAGCGAGGAGATAGATCGACTGCAATTATTCTACCCTCTTTCTCGTTGTTTTCTCCGCAAACTTGGTCGTGAAGATGTGAAAGCGAAGTGCCATGACCTGCTCCTAAATACAGGCATGTGTCTCCTTCTTGAGGTAGTAAATCGTATTGTGTTTCACGTGCCCGAGATATTGCTGCGCCTAGTTTTGAGCGTGTAGGGTCCCATCTTCGATATTCAGTGCCACGAAATTTGCGAAGTGTTTCACCATACTGTGAACGCTTTGGAACTGCATTTAATGTCCAAATCGCACGTCCATCAATCATTACAGCCCAAGAGAGACGGCGTTTCTTTGCCATGAATTCACCTCTGTGGTGGTTTTGAATTTTCATTGCGAATTACTTCAACTCTTGCTGCAACAGAATCCAGGGTTTTTTGGTCCCAAATTTCGCCGCCATATGCGTCGCATCGTGCAGCAATCGTTGCTTTTGCAGCAACTGTTCTAGCGATTTTTCCTCTTACCCAGCGGGGCGAGCGAGAAATCCATGGGTGCATGAAAATATGTCCGTGTTTTGGCGAGGGTGCTCCGGTCTTCAAGTGGTTGAAGAACGCTTTTTCGGCTCCAAGAATTTGCATTGTACCTGCAGGGAGCCTCGCAAGTCTTGCTCTACCATGTGCTTCTACACACAATCTAGCAGCGAGAATTGGACCTAATAGTGCTGAGAGAGACGGTAGGTGTGATGACGCTAGTTCACGAACTACGTTTTCCATACGGTCGAGTCTTGCTTTGATTTCCCTGACACTAGCAGCCCAATCCTTGAGGCTAGCCCATTCTGCATCAGTTGGCCCTTCAGGAGGCATTCCGATTTCGATTATTTCTGCTAGATCAGCGAGTGTATCTGCTTCAGCAACCTTTCTTGCTAAGCCGCTTCTATCTCTTTCAAATCTCGCTTCAGGTAGGAATAATCCGACCCACTCCACAAGACGTCCTTCGATTGTGACATAAGAAGCACGTAATTCATCTGAAGCCTTCAGGATGTGTTCGAGTCTGCGATCTGGGTCTCCAGCTGCAGCATCAACACCCCGCTTGGAAAGGAGAATTGCAGCCTTGTCTAGTGCTATCATTGCTTCTTCGCTTGGTAAAGGCCAATCAGCATCAGGTAATTCTTCATCGCCATGAATTAGCGGTTTTGCTTCAGGAAACCGCTCTAGTAATTTTTCAGCTTCTGGTGTCAGTGCCTCGTGTGCGATGATATCCATCCTTGAGCAAACAGAATTTGTATCGTGCCAACCTTCCCATTCCTCTAAGTCTAGGATGTTGCAGTTTTCGTCGGCAACCGCAGCAGCCCTCCAGTCATACCACAGCCACATATGGTAGGCCAAAACTACCCACTTGATGAAACAATTGCTGCTAATACATTACAAATATTGATATATCGAGTCTTTCAGTATCTTCGTATGTTCTGCCCCCAGTGCGGTACGTTGGCATTTCCTAGTCCTTCGGGAGACATCAATTGTACAAATTACAAATGTGGATATACAGGTCCTGCAAATCTGAAAGTTAAGGGTGCTGATGGTAAAGAAGTTGACTTGTCAAAGGCAACATCCTCAACCAAGGCGGAAACTCGAGTTTACGAGGTTATCAAGGATTCTGACGAGATGAAAGGCGTACTCACAGTTGGTGATTACATGTGTCCTAAATGCGACTGTGTAGAGGTATTCTCTTATCTTGAACAGACACGCTCCTCTGATGAACCAGAGACAAGAATGTTGACCTGCAAGAATTGCGGTAACGGTTGGAGAGAATACTGAGTGGAGAAGTATGCAATTGCGCGTTTACTTCGCTTGCTTGCTTTTGTTACTTCCAGGATGCTTTGCTGATGAAGAATCTTCTCCAGATTTTAACGGTGAAGATTTGGGAAAAATGGACGTTTACAAATTCACTCTTAGCGATACAAACCAATCTGATTTCTCACTAGAAGAACTTGAAGGTGACGTGGTAGTACTTGCTTTCGTTTACACTCGTTGCGATGACGTATGCTTGTTGATTGCAAATAATCTGAAAATTGTAAAATCAGAACTTACAGATGCAGAACTCGAAAAGGTATCATTTGTTTCGGTAACCATTGACTGGCGTCACGATTCTCCCGATGTCCTTGCGAACTGGTCTGAAGAAAAAGGACTCGACTGGCCCCATTTGACCGATTGGAATTCCGATGAAATTCACAATACGTACGAGGAGTATGACGTCACTCCCTATGATGATGAAACATACCAAGATGTTCATCTTCAACCAGTATACATTCTAGACACAAATCTAGATGGTAGAGTCGTTTGGACTGCGTATGATTGGCCGATTGATTTGTTTATGGAAGATCTGCGTACAGTAATTGATTTGGAGTGATCAAATGAAGAAATATGCAATACTTCTTACTTTGATTCTGATGTTTCCAGGTTGTTTTGGAGATGATGAAGAAGAAATTAGTTTCAATGGTCGTGACCTTGGAGGAAGTTACACTTACAAATTCACTCTTGAAGATGCAGAAGGACCATTGTGGAGTTTACAAGAGCAAGAGGGTAAGGTCGTTGTTTTAGCGTTTATTTTCACAAGATGTGACAATACATGTCCAGTAACAAACCAGAATGTGAAAATGGTCAAAGACACGCTTTCTGAAGAAGAAGCATCGAAGGTTAGTTTCGTATCAGTTACAGTTGATTGGAGGCACGATTCTCCTTCTGTACTCAGAAATTATACTGCTGACTTTGGATATGATTGGCCTCATCTAACCGGTTCTAAGGAGGCTCTTGACCCAGTTTACGAAAATTATGGAGTATTTCCTTACACTGAAGAAGATGATTCTGATGAAGGCTATACAGTAGCTCACCCTTCACCAACTTACATCATAGATACTGATGGGAAAGGTAGAGTCGTTTGGTCAGATTATGACTTCCCGGTAGACTTGTTTGTTGACGACCTTAGAACTGTGCTAGAGCACTACTGATTACTTCTGGCAAGAGCGACACCAGAATGTTGAGCGACCACCTTGTACGAGTCGTTCAATTACTCCTCCGCATTCACAGTCCTTACCTTCCTTGTCATAGACTTTGAATTGGTGAATGAAATAGCCAAGTGTTCCATCGACACCAGCGAAATCACGTAAGGAGGAGCCACCTACTCGTATTGCTTCAGCGAGGATTTCTTTTATCTCAGCAACTAAAATATCGCATTCCTTTCTCTTGACCTTGTTGGCCATTCGCGTCGGTGAGATTTTGCTTCGATTAAGGGCTTCACAGGCGTATATGTTACCAACACCTACCACCACTTTCTGGTCGAGAATACAGATCTTGATTGCACTCTTTCGCTTTTGCAATTTTTCATACAGGTCTTTACCAGTCCATTCTTCGAGAGGTTCAGGTCCTAGGTGGTCCAGTAACTTGTGCGAAGTTCCACTGAATATGTCCAAGACTCCGAAACGCCTTGGGTCGTTGTAAACAGACATGCTTCCATCATCAAACAGAATCACTACGTGGTCATGCTTGCCTTCACAATCGCTTGCATCTAGCGTCCATTTTCCACTCATTCCCAAATGTGAAAGTAAAACATCGTCATTGTCGAGATCGATTAAGAGGTATTTTGCTCTCCTTCTGATTTGTTTAACCGTCCTCCCAGTCAGCCTTTTTTCAAGCCCTTCAGGGAACGGGAAGCGTAGGCCTTCTCGGCGTAGGTCAACCCCATCGATTCTCTTGCCAATCCATGACCTTGCCAGCCCAGTACGGACGGTTTCGACCTCTGGTAGCTCTGGCATGTTTACCTCGTATGGCTTTACCTCAATAGTATTGATTGTCAAAATCCTGCAAGCCGATATGCGGTCCAGATTGCTAGACCAATCATTAGTGCTCCAGTGACTTGATTCAGAATTTTCTGATTATTCTGTATCTTTGTAAGAATTACGGAATTAGATAGTAGGAGTGCGACAAGAACATACCAAACTGTATCGATAGTCATACCCATGGCTGCAATTATCCATTTTGTCTCACTTGACATTGATGGGTCTAGAACCGAAGATAGTACTGCAAGCATAAATACAGCAATTTTTGGGTTCAGGAATGCGATAAAGAATCCTTCAATGAAACCTTCTCGCTTACCTTCAGAATGCACGATTTCGGCTTCTTCAGCCCTCATCATTTCTATTCCTAAGTAGAGAAGGAAAATCCCTCCCACGATTTGCATTAATGTGAATACATCAGGGTTTTTCTCCATTATTATGACTAGACCGAACACCACTGATACAGCATAGAATCCGAAGCCTATGCCATGCCCTACCGCGCATGCCAGTCCTCTACTTCTCCCACCGATCATTGTGTTACGCAATACCACTGCTAAAGATGGACCTGGAGAGGTTGCACCGAGAATGAACATCACGGCAGCTGCAGATATTGCGGTTATGTCCACAGGCCCCGCACAGGGTAGAGAGAAATGACCTTTGGCCTAAATCATTCAAGGTAAACATATTCATGAGCGCCTAATTGTTTAGCCGTCTCCATTGATGCTCTCAAGAAATGCGCTTGGATATTCACATTGTCAAGGACCGTAACGAAGGCTTTGACTAGAGATTCTGCAGCGGTGGAGTTTTTGTCGACACTTTGGCTCGCCATGGTAGCCAATTGGCGTATTCCCTCTTTTATGTTTGGTTTATTGGCTACGCAGTGCCTCAAACTCGAAAAATTACGGAATCTCGCGATTGGATTCCGGAAGACGGACTTACATCTTCCATAAGTGGTAATTTCCTTTTTACAACCCGGAAAGAAATTGGCGCTTTCACCGTTCTAGAGAGACCAGCCATTGCTAATCTTCTCACCGCCTTTTCTCGAGCGGCGACGGCCTTTTGGGCGCGCCGGCGAAGTTCTACCAATCCGAAGGATTCTGCAACAGGTGCTTCTCTTGTTTTTGATCTAAGCCACCAGTGTTCACTTCGCAGTGTCTTCTGGAGAATTGTTTTGCCCGTGCTGAGGTCGTATGCTGCTATTCCTGGATTCTGTTCATTGTATGCACAGGTGTCAAGAGCTACCCACGAAGGTCTACCATCATCCAGTATTATTTTTGAATGTGCAATCTGGCCACTCCGCTTGAATTTTCTAGTTGGGGTGTGACCGAAAAGAATGCATCGTTTGGCATCGATTGCCTCATCGTGTTTGAAGAAAGCCCGGCGAATCCACAGAAGCGTTTTCTCATCTTGTGAATCAAGATCAATTCTTGGATGATATCCTGCGTGGACAAGTCTCCAATCATCCAGTACAATGTGGCTTGGTAAATCTGCCATCCATGCACAGTCCTCTGCAAAAGTGAGTTTTGCGCGATGCAAATCGCCTTTCGCTGCTACGATGTAAGAGCCCCATGTTGATGCGCCTCCTTTGGACATCCAAGTTGTGTTTAGCTCGATTCTTCTTTCTTGAAGTGATTGGATTGCCATCTGTTCATGGTTACCTTTGATTGCAAGAATTTGCGGATGTTCTCGCACGTATTCGATTACTCCTGCTGAGTCGGGGCCACGGTCGATCATATCTCCAAGTAAGACAACTCTATCCTCTTCTCCAAGTTTCAGTCTGTGCATAAGAGCCCTAAGAGTGCCCAAGTGCCCATGTATATCTCCCACAACCCATACTTGGTTGCCTGCAACGATACGAGCCTGCAGGTCGGCTTCAGTGCCTCGGTCGCGGACGGCCGGGGCACGACGGATGTCGTGTTTCAATCCCATGGATTTCCACCGGAGAGTATAGTCCTCTCCGGTTTCACCGCACCTCTGAAGGTATATTGTCTTCGGTTGATTTCAGTTGTGAAAACGCCGTTTTTGCGACCTTTT
>CAXGTB010000083.1:0-6122 GCA_964012565.1 uncultured euryarchaeote
TGCCTGAGTTGCAGCCCATAGGATTTCATCAGCATCCAAAATGCAATCTCCGTCAGTGTCATTTGAGTTTGGATTGGAATCGTAAGAGTACTCTCCAAGGTTTGAGATGCCGTCTCCGTCGGAATCTATGTTAGCATCCTGATTTGTTCTTGATAGGTTGTTTGCAACTTCCCAAATGTCCGGAATCCCGTCGATATCAGAGTCGGTTGTTGGGTCCAATCTGTTCCAATCTTCCCAGAATGATTCCATGAAAGGAGCAGTAATCGCTTGTGAATGAATCACCAATCCCATCTCTCTATTGCGAAGGATGGAGTTGTCACCCCAATTGATACTGGAAACTAGAACACTCTCTCCATCAATGATTACACCCTTGTTGTGGAGCTTTCTTACAGTATCATTCTCACTCATGAGAATTGCTTCAACATCTCCTTCCCAATCATTTAGTTCGTTTACAGCCTCTCTAATTCCAGGATTGTCATTGACGTAATGCTGGTTTATCGCTAATCGGATTGAAACCCCTCTAGCGGCAGCGTCTTCAAGTGAATCTAGTAGAGGGTTTTGTTGCCATCCCCAATACCAATCCATTTCGAAGTATTGCAGTGACAGCAGGATTTCAGAATCTGCTGAATCAATCAAATCAGCAAGACCCTGCATACAATCATCTGGACATGTTAGCAATTCACCGCTCATTGGTCCAGATATTGCTGGAGCAACAGTTCCAACCGAGTATGAAACTGGAGGATCATAGGACCCGGCTTCAGGTTGAGGATATGTAGCATCTTCAACATGAAGTTGACTTGGATCTTCATCGAATGCCATTCTTTCCAAAACTATGGTTGCAAGGTCAACGCTGTTGACTATAATTCCCCAATCACGGTTTCCGACTCCATCACTAGGCATAGATGATGACTTCCAGTTACCTGAACTAATCCAAACCTTCGCTGAGTCTACAACAGTGATTTTTGAGTGAATATATTGGTAAGGAGATGAAGAGGATGTTGTAAACTGCATCACGCTTATGTTTTCCTTTTGTTCTAATTCCCATGCAATTCCTAAGCTTTGTGCAGTTGTACTTCCAGTCCACCAAGATTCAGGTTCGTGAATAACTACTGTGATGTCAACTCCTCTGTCTGATGCTTCCATCAGAGACATTGCAAGATAAACATCGTGAAGATGGTATACGTGGAGATTTATCGAAACATTAGCGTGATTGATCATTGTAATTACTTCATCAAGGCCATCATCTGGTCCAATAAGTGGGATTACGTCAGTATCATCGCTGAATGTGTTTATTCCACAGAAATGACTTGCTCCTGCAACAGACCACCTCATTTCCCAATCATTTGCAGTGTCGGTGTCTATCATGTCACCACAACCGTCACCTCTCAAGTACAGAATTCTGTCAACAGTTGTAACAGGTTCACCAATTGAGACTCCTGACCAACCCTCGGCTGATGTCGGGCCATTGCCGTAAACAAATGTATCAGCAATTGTTCCATCAGGAGCGATTAATTGGATTGTTGCTCCACTATTTGGTAGCCAAACTGGGAAATTCATTACATCTTCTGCATTGAGAATCATAGTAGCTCCCATGGCTTTTACAGAACTTGCATCTGGGCTGATAATTACTGAAGAGCCCGCTGCGATTTGTCCTGCTGTGAAAGTGCCGTTGAAACTGACTCCACCTGTTGTGGTTTTACGCACAGTCCAACCATTTAACATTGCAATTACATTTCCAGTATTGCTTATTTCGAAGAATTCATCATTTGTTGTTTGACTTTTCTCTTCAAACATGAATCTGCTGAAAATAAGGTCTTCAGGACCTGCGAAATCGGAGGTTTCAGGTTCACCTTCTCCTGGTGTAGGCCAAGCTAATACCGCTCCATCACGATTCATTGTTTCACAATCGGTTGTGATATTCCACTCGACATAATCAACTATGTTTCCATCAGGGTCTTCGAGCGTAATTGAATCACCCATTCCACTAATGAACCAATTTGGTACGTTGAAAACATACCAATCTCCTGGGGAGATAATCATACTCGTTTCATTCCATTGCCAGCCAGGACGTAGATGCATTAGGTCTCCATCGCCAGATAACATTCGCCATGCAGACAAGTCAATATCTTGATTTCCGTTGTTTAGTACCTCAACCCAGTCATCTCCAGGGGTTATACTACCGTCTGAACAATGTGCCAGTATTTCGGTAATCTCGATTGCGAGATCTCCCATGTAAGGGGATGTTTGTGGGTTGGCTGCTCCTGGGGTTGGCCATGGTGCTTGAGTCCAATCTCCATTCCAGAACCAATTAGATTCTCCCTCTTCAGTTGAATTATATGTGAGAGTTGAGATTATCTGGTTTGTAGAATCTCTCAATTCGATAGTATCGGTATTGGTATTCCTGAGATAGAATCCTTGACTTCCGTTGATGGCTACCAATACGATTTCTCCAGGTGCAACCATTGTATCGCTCTTCAATGGTAATTGATGAGGATTGATATTGAAATTTCTAGAGCCTGATGTGAAATGCCAGTTTGCTAAGTCAACAGTTTGGTTTCCAGTGTTGACCAACTCTATCCATTCCCCACTAGGCCAAGAATGAGAATCGTTTCCTGCTGCATCAGCCATGATTTCACTAAATCCAATTTCACCAGTTAGAGACGCTGTGCTTGGTTCTGGCTGGCCAGGAGTTGGCCAGCTTGCTGGAACCCACTCCATAAGCGGGTCTTGAGATTCGATTAGAGATGTATTCAGATTAGGAGAACTTGTCCACCATGCTGTGTGAACTACAGCCTCTGATTGGTCGATAAGCATCAGATTATCGTAATTATTCCACAGTTCAGTTCCTTGGAAGAATTGGACTAATCTTCTACCATCAGCATCTATCATAGTTCCTAGTTGTGTTGCGTTACTAGCCAAAGTCGCAGGATCGATATGAGTTATATTGCCCATTCCATCCATTATTTTCCATCCCATCAAATCGAGGGATATTGCTCCAGTATTGTGAAGTTCAACCCATTCGCCATCAGGCAAAGGGGACCCATCCATCGATGAATTAACTAACACTTCAGTGATTCTAATTGGTGATGTTCCGTTTACAATCGCTTCCCAATGTACAGGGTTTTGACTTCCAGGTGTTGGGAAAGGCGAGTTAGACCAAGAAGAATCGATTTGCTCCATAAGTGAGAAACCACTCTCTGAATCTGTCCAGGATACAGAACTCGATAGTGTACCATTAGGCCATAGTAGTCGGAGTGTTTCTCCTCCATTGTTCAGTACTCCCCACGACGTTGAAGAATTGACTGCGATTATTCGATATTCGTCAGCACCAATAATTGTAGATGGGCCGACAAGATGACTTGCATTGAATGGGAGGGTGTTACCTGCATTATCGACAATCGACCATCCAGTTAGGTCGATGTCGTTTTGCCCAGAGTTCCAAATCTCAACCCATTCTCCACCTGGCCATGATGCATTATCGTCAGACGGCCAAGGGTTTGGCATAACTTCACTGATGACTAAGTCGGAAGAAACTGGTGCTGCTGCTGCGCTATTTACGCTGCCTGGAGTTGGACTATTGGTTGAAATCCAATCGTTCATTGAATTGGATGAGTCTTCTTCTAAGCTAATTCCTGATGCTGTTGAGTTCCATGAGGCTTGATCCATCGTGTTCCCAGAGGAATCTTCCATAGTAATCCAGTCAGCAGTATTTGTTAGGTAGAAATTGGATGAACCGTTTCGGGCGATTACCATGTAATCTCCCGGTTGAATGGTCCAAGATGTTGAATTACCCGATTCGAAACCAACTATTGATGATGAACCGAAAGTCAAAATTTTGTTTGCCTTGTTGACTAATCTCCAGTTCAAGACATCCACAGGCGTAGATCCTGAATTGTAAATTTCCATCCATTCACCATTTGGCCAAGTATCATCATCTAAGCCATTTGGGTTTGGCAGAGCTTCGTTCAAGCAAACCGTTCCGCTGCAAGTCATTGCACGACCTGAACTTGCGGCTTCTGCGACATCGATTGTAGATAGATAAGGTGCTAATGCTAAAATGAAAACTAACAGAAACGCTCGCCCTTTCATGGTTCCACCAACTGGGTGTGAACCACCATTGTCCTTGATGGTTTCTTATTTTAGGATGAAATAAAAAAAGGCCCACAGGGGAGAGGACTTCCCCTGTGGGCCAAATTTTGCCACAGTCTACTGTGGCTACTTGTCACAACTTCAACCGATTCTAGCAACCATATCCTCGATCATTTCATCGGGAAGTGCTACATATCCTACATCGGTTACATGCTCCATTCCAGCTTCTGAATATCCATACTCGATGAATTCTCGAACTAGATCCCAATCGTCGTTGTTTACATTCATGTAAATTGCTCTGGATAGAGGTGCGTAGGTGTTATCTGCAACGGTTTCTGCACTCGGAATTACTGCACCGCCGGCATCTTGTACACCATGGGTGTCATTGTTAGCAATCGCTACTACATTCAGTTTGTTTGCATTTTCTTCGTAATATGCATAGCCGAAGTATCCAATTGCGTTTTCATCACCATCTACACCTTTCACAATCTGATTGTCATCAGCTGAATTTTGGTAGCCACGGGCCGTGTCGAATCCTTCAGGATCATATCCATCTTTTCCAGTGAAGCAATTTTTGCAGAATACTTGCTCTCCGAAATATTCGTATGTTCCTGAATCGGAATCAGCACCCCAAAGTTTGATTTCAGAATCGTCACATGCAGCGTCTAAATCTCCCCATTCTCTCTTGTCATCTCCGTCATTGTTTGGTGTTGTGGAATTCATATCCAATCCATCAGCTTCAAGTTCTGATTCGGACCAATCTGAGAATACCCACCTTAGTTGAGCCATGGAAATACCTCCCATTTGAGTCAGGCATTGGTCAGCAGCTCCACCCTTCTTGACAATTACTGACAAACCGTCAACCGCTACGATTAGTTGCGTGACAGTTACATCAGAATCAACACAGTCGAATGTATAACCATCTGCGTTCACTGTTGCTTCTGATTCCTTCCAATCGCGGCTCATGTCTCCTATGTGGACTGAATCGGTATCGGTACTGCACACTTTAGATGCACCTGCTCCCGATCCTCCTCCAGCTACGGTTACTGAGTAATCCGAGTTGCTAGCCATGAATGCTTGACCCCAAGCACTTGCTACAGGATATACAGTACTGCTTCCTGCAATGTTAATCGTCTTAACTTCATCTTCTTCATCATCTCCGCCTAGACATCCGGCTAATCCAGCAATCATTAGGGTGAGGACAAGTGTCCAAGCCATTCCATTCTTCTTCAAGTTCATTCAGGTTCTCTCCTGTTGTTACTGGGTAGGGTGTAAGGTCCATATGGTTGACCATTAGAATTTACATTCCAATATGTATTAATATATATTTCAATGTAGAATATATTGAGGGCGTATGTATTATGGATTGTATTGCGTTAAGACGGAGGGAGGATTGTGGTAGGCCAGGACAGCGAATATAGGAAGTTGCAAGTAACTGGCGGTTCCACAATAATCGTATCATTGCCTAAAGATTGGATTAGGGCTAATGAACTGAAAAAAGGTGATGTGGTAAGTCTCGAAGAGTTAGCATCCGGAGATTTACGTCTATCTCCATTACAGGGTGCGGCTACCCGGCAGGTAGTTTCGTTGGACTGCTGTAAGTTTGAAACAGGACTTATTGATTTGATGATTGGGGCATACCTTTCAGGGGCAGATGTAATAAGAGTTCACTGTGATGGTGAAATTTCTAGAAAAACAAGAGCAAACGTCAGAGATTTTCTCAGAGATACCAGGGGTATGGAGATAGAGCACGACGATGACAATGAGATTCGGATTGTGTCTATATTGAATCCCTCTGAATTAAAATTACAAGTCTCCATTAACAGAATGTATATTCTTATCTCAAGTCTTGTTAGTGATGCTCAGGATGTAGTTGCTGGAGAAGATTTAGAATTGTTGAGTGATATCGATGATAGAGAAAGGCAAATTGATGCCAGACGGTTACTTTTGGAGAGGCAAGTCGCAGCGAGTTTGAAGATGCCTTCTGTTGAACGAAGACTCGCTGTAGATCGTTTTACTGCTATGGAACACGC
>CAXGTB010000084.1:0-6111 GCA_964012565.1 uncultured euryarchaeote
ATCAGAATACTTCGCCTTTTCTAATTGCGTCTGCGATATTCCAGCCCATTATTGAAATGATTAGTATTGAAACCAGGATGAATCCAAGATCTAGGATCCCTCTTAGACTTGTGAAAGAACTCCTTGCATTGCTATCTATAGAGAAAGCCGATGGATTATCTGAAGAATCAGATCCATGCACAGAAATCATTCCACTATCGTCACAAAATGCATATGTTGGGATTATTTCTAGTGGTTGTGGGAGTTTTTCTACACTGATTTCCTCACCAGAAATTATTGCTACTGTTTTAGAACCAATTCCGCCAAATAGCCACACATTTCCATTCTGGTCGCCTACAGCTGAATAACTAGACATTCCAAGTGATGATATTTTGCCATCGATTATTGAGATTGTATCTGCTGTACCTGTTGCAATATAACCATCATCGGTTGAGAATATACCGTGGATCACTCCTTCGTTACCCATGTGTATTACTTCGATGCTTGGTGCAGCAACCCCGTCCCAGGTTACAGCAAGTATCAGTTCAAACATGGGAGGTGATGTTGGGTTAGAGCCAAGCCAATTTGGTGGTGCTTGCCATGAACCTCCGACATACCATCCGCCCTCATCATTGGCAGTAACAACATCTAGATGCATTATTCCTTCATACTCTGCAATAACTGGTTGAGGGTTAGAATCTCCAAACCACATAGCGGCTAATGAATCACTAGTGCCATCTTGAACAATCATCAACAATGCTAGGCCGTTACCAGAAACTTGGGTTGCGGTTAGGCCATCCCCAATACTAAATTGGCACCATTCTGTATCACAATCTGGTCCTCCATCACCGATGTATCCTAACATGCCCTCTGTGCCTAAGCATGCCAAGGTAATATCTTCATATTCTTCTAAGCAAGTGGCATATTGTGCAGTGTTTTCCATGTCGTTATGAGAAATTTTGATTCCATCTTCAGTTTGATAGAGAACTGAATCTCCTGCGGAGTCAAGAACAATTCCGTCAATTTCAAGAGAACTTCCTTCATGAACTCCAGATAAATCACCCGACCAATCGATTAACACAGCCCCAATTATCACGATTATTGTAAATGCTGTGAACGATAGCCACTGGTGTTCAGATTCTTCTTCTAGAAGCCTACGCCAGCCCGACATCATAGGCTGCTAACAATGCCTCGTCCATGACCTTTCCCCTTCGGGGAGGTTTTGGATTAGCATCGGTATGGTCATATAGGGACGGTCGGTCGCAAACTCGCCCGGAGGTATCAAGCATGGCACGTAAGCCCGCAAAGATGTATCGCAGACTCAAAGGTCCTGCATATACCCGACGCAAGTATATCGGTGGTGTTCCAAACAACCGTATTCTAAATTTCTACGCCGGTAATCGCCGTGCTGCGGAAACAGGAGAATTCCTAATGGAACTAAATCTCATAGCTGATGAATCTTGTCAGATTAGACACACTGCTCTGGAAGCAGCCCGTGTTATTTCTAACGCTACCATCAGGAAAGTTGCTGGCGCAATGAATTACGCTTTGCGAATTCACACATACCCTCACCACGTCCTGCGTGAGAACAAGCAGGCTACAGGTGCTGGTGCGGACCGTGTTTCTCAAGGAATGCGTTGTGCATTCGGAAAGAATGTTGGAACCGCTGCAAGAGTAAAGCGCGGGCAGAGAGTTATTTCTCTACAATTCACGCCAGAACACTATCTGGTTGCAAAGGATGCTCTTCGCAAAGCTAGCATGAAGTTCCCAACACCGTGCACGACCAAGTTGATTCGTGGTCACGAGCACATTAAGGGACTGGTCTGATCCAGTTTTAGATTCGGCATATTGCAAAGCCGTTGCTAATAGGCAATATGCCTGAATAAATACCGGGCGTTTCATGAATGATGCATTGACAGGGGAAATTTAGAGGCGATTATCATGCGGATTGCAGTTCTTATCGAAGAGAAATGCAAGCCGAAAAGTGAAGCCTATGATTACCTAAAGAAATGGGCTGGGTCATGTGGCGCTGAATGTATTCAAATGAATGGTGACAAATTCAAGATTTTGGAATCTGCCTGTCCTCCATGCTTTGTTAGAGCAAGACACTGTCCAGACGGTGCAGTAGTTGTGGTAAATCTTCCTGCAGAACTAAAATCAGATATGATTCATAGGTATTCTTTGAACGGTTTCAGATTATTCAGGCTACCAACTCCTTCCAAAGAATCAGTAGTTGGAATTCTAGGCCCAAACGGAATGGGTAAATCTACAGCATTCAACATCTTGAATGGTTCAATAATTCCAAATCTTGGAGATTTTGAAGCTGATGAGTTGTGGTGGGAAGATGTTATCGAAACCCTACCTCGTGGAGAGTTGAGAGATTTCCTAATCGACGTTAGTGAATCGGATGTAACCGTTGCCCTCAAGCCACAATATGTAGACAATATCCCAAAGGCAGTAAAGGGTAAAGTTGGCCAGTTACTATCTTCAGTTGACGAAAGAGGCGTTTACCAGGAGATGATTACAAAACTTGGAATTGACCATCTGTTAGAAAGAAATCTTGACCAGTTGTCTGGTGGAGAACTTCAGCGTGTTGCAATATGTGCGACATTACTAAAGAAAGCAGATGTCTATTTCTTTGATGAACCATCCTCTTACCTAGATATCCACGAGCGTATGAGAATTGTAAAAATAATTCAAGAGTTATCAGAAAATTCTAGAGTAATTGTTATCGAACACGATTTGGCAGTACTCGATGTTCTTGCCGACTTAGTACATATCGTATATGGCAAGAAAGGTGCATTTGGAATTTTCACTCCAGCACGCTCTACTAGGGCTGCTATCAACGCTTACCTCGATGGATTTTTGGTAGAGCAAAATGTTAGAATTCGCGATAAACCAATAAAATTCCAAACACACACAGACCGTTCAAGTGAACTTGGTAATCCAGTGGTAATGTGGGGCGGATTAGAGAAAAAACTTGGAGATTTCAATCTCAAAACAGGTGAAGGACAAGTTCACCAATCTGAAGTTGTAGGTGTAGTTGGTCCTAACGGAACAGGTAAGTCAACGATGATCAAGATACTAGCTGGTGAGCATGAATATGACGCCGGCTGGGTGACTGAAGATGCATCTATCTCATACAAGCCTCAACATATCGACATTGACATGGATTGTGATGTTCAGACTTGGCTAGATGCTGAAGTAGGGCCCAAATGGCGAAGTGGAGAATATAGTGTAAACGTGATCAGAGCCTTGGGCGTTGATGATTTATTGACAAAAGAAGTATGCAACCTTTCGGGTGGAGAATCTCAGGCCGTTGCCATAGCAATTTGTTTGGGAAGAGAAGCAGATCTCTATCTTCTAGATGAGCCAAGCGCACATTTGGACGCTAACGCTCGTATGCAGGCTGCTAAAGCGATTAGAAGAACAATGGAATCTAACGAAAAAGCGGCTTTCGTGATTGACCATGACGTTTATTTCATCGATATCGTTTCAGATTCGCTACTAGTGTTTGAGGGAGAAGGTGGAAAAAGAGGTGCTGCAGAAGGTCCATTCAAACTGAGAGAGGGAATGAATCGTTTCCTAGGCGGGGTAGATGTGACATTCCGCCGTGACCACGATTCAAAGCGCCCTCGAATCAACAAGCAATCAAGTCGGAAAGATAGAGAACAGCGTGCTAAAGGCGATTTTTATTCATTTGACTCATGAGGTTTCAAAATGCCAGCACAGATACCTCCCGAGTCCCAATCCATAGGAAGGGCGAGAGGAAGGTTGTCTGCTTCTTCATTGACGACATTTCAGAGATGCGATAAGCAGTGGTTTCTAAACTACCGTATAGGATTACGAGGTCCTCTTTCTCCTCACCAAGTGATGGGAATAGAAGTGGAGGATGCTTTCTGTTCAATACTAATGAATAGAGTGCCTGTGGTTAGTTCTATAGAGGATTTGTCAGATTGGTTAAATGGTTTGGTTGAACAACATGCCAAAGATGCTCTAGCAAAAGGGAAAACAACTTTTGAAGATGCTATTTGGTCAAAAGGCGATTTCGATGAATATTTCGATTTAGATAATGTCTCTCAGATGTTGAAAAACGGGATATCTTTGCAATTGGAAGAGGTTCAAGCATGTTACGATGCAGGAGGCGGTGTTCATGAATTTGAGATACCAGCACCATGTTGGGATTCTCCACCACATTTCACTCAACCTGAAAAAGCCAATAGTATGATCTCTTGGAAGGATATTCCACACCAGTTTAGTGATGAAATAACATGGCAAGACGCTTGGGAAATTGCTCGGCCGTGGGTGAAAGATCCGAGAAACCCTGAGCCTCAGCGGATGTATCACGCCGATAAATGGGCAGCTGGTGAATGTGATCTTGTTTTGCGGTGGGATGGAAAAACGAGGATTGTTGATATTAAAATGGGAGATGGAGGAGGCAAATTCGCATCATCACTACCTGGGCAATTGAATTTCTATGCTTGGTTATGGAATGAGACTCACGATTCAAAATGTCATGGTCTGGAGGGCTGGTATCTTACAAATGGCCTCAGGAAAGTTGTAGATGTTAACCCACTTTCCACAGAGGAATATAGGAAGATCCATGATGAAATGAAGGCATGGTCAACAGATAACCGCTTTCCACTTGAATCTCCTTGTGATGGCCAAGCAGGTGGCTGTTATTGGTGTTCAATGTCACAATTAGAATATGATGCTCCGAAAATTAGCATGCCTTGTGAACCTCTCTCTTCAATACCTTCTAGAGTCAATGTCAAAGGTAGATTGCAGGGAGAATGGGGACCGCTGCCTAATCATTACGGAGAGCCTGTACTTGGTGCTATGATAAAAGCGGGAGACAAGATGGTCACATTGGAAGAGAGTCAACCAAATGCATATCCAGAGATGCATGATGCACCACAAGATGAAGTTGTGATTACAGGAGCTCTTCCAGGTGTTTGGAGACGTCAACCAAGATTGTATTTAGACGAAAATTCCTCGATAGAAATTGAATCAGATCTTGAACTCACTAGGATGGGGATGCTGAGAACAAAAGCCAATGTCCAAGGCATAACGTTGTCATGTTCGAAGCGTGATGGCAAGAGGGCTGATGGTCGACCTTGGTCGATGATGTCGTTCCATCTTTGGGATGGAGAGAGGGTTGCAGAGGTTGTTGCTTTTGGTTCAGCAATAAACGGAACTCTACTTTCAATTAGTCCGGGGGATGAAATCAAGGTCACCTCAGCAGAATTAGGTTGGAGAGAAGGGTTGGTTCAATTACGAATTGATTCTAGAACTACTAGAATTGAAATTAAATCGAAGCCTTGAATAGACTAGATGTACCGCTTTCAAAGCCATGCCGGTGCGAAGTGCTAACCCCGAGACCGACGAGGTCGGACGCTTCAATCGGCTTTCTGCTTCTCAAGCCAACACTTGGGATGACTGTCCTCGTCTATGGTATTACCAGAACAAGATGCGACTAAAATTCCCGCAAACTCCTCCCTTATTCTTGGGTAGAGCGGTGGAAGAGTGTGTTTGCAGAGTTTTGTTGGAATCACCAGGATTGGTATTTGCGAATGCACCTTTGGATGTAATGGCAAATGGTGCTGACAACCTACTGCCTCTTTTTGATGATGAATTGCCCACTGATTTCATGGATTGGTGCGAGGTTAGGGTGGATGCGCATTGGCCTAAAATTAGAGATGAAATGCATGAAGAATGGTCTAAAGATGCTCGTAAGGCTGGAAATTGGCATGAATATTCCATGGAGGCATACCGAGACATGTGCGTAACTGCACTGAAAATGCACATGGATGAAGTCGTTCAATGTAAGAACACCATTTCCGAGTCCGAGTTATCAGATTGGCGTGCGGGAAAACGTCATGAAATTCCTGCACCAGATGGTCGAGAAAAGACTGGCAAACATCCGCTTTCTAGGACTGGTGATTGCACCTTGGTAGAGGCCTGGGAGATTGCTCGACCATGGTTTGTTGACCCAGAGGCGCCTCAATTCTCTTTGAATGTAGTTCATCCTGAACACTGGTTTCAAGGCGAGTATGATATTGTATATCGACACGGAGGTCGTATACGAATTATGGATCTCAAAGCTAGTAGAGGAGGAGGTGACAGAAGTGG